>NZ_JAFLKV010000053.1:11832-13833 GCF_019163035.1 Sulfuricurvum sp. | reverse complement strand
TCTTGGAGGATTTGGATCATTTGATCTTTGGTGAGTTCGCCCAGCTGTGCGACGACAGGGATACGTCCGATAAATTCGGGAATCATCCCATAATGGACGAGCGCTTTGGCATCGATTTTCTTCGGCTTCGCATCGGCAGAGGCGCTTTTGCTGAATCCCACTTTGTTCGTTTTTTTCGTGTGGGTATCGGGGACGAGACCGACGAAGGCTCCTCCACAGACGAAGAGGACGTGGGAAGTGTTGAACAGTACCGTTTCGGTAGTGGAGTTTTTACGGCTCCCTTTTACGGGAACGTAGACTTCGGCACCTTCTAAGATTTTGAGTAACCCTTGCTGTACCCCTTCCCCCGAGACATCGCGCCCCATAGTGGAACTCTCACCCTTGCGGGCGATTTTATCCACTTCGTCGATGTAGATGATCCCCCGCTGTGCGAGATCGATGTCGTAGTTGGCGGCGGCGAGGAGGCGGCTGAGGATGCTCTCGACGTCCTCACCCACATATCCAGCTTCGGTCAATGCGGTGGCATCGGCGACGGCGAATGGCACTTGCATGATCTTGGAGAGCGATTTGGCGAGGAGGGTTTTACCGCTCCCCGTAGGTCCTACGAGCATGATGTTGGATTTTTCCAACTCGACGTTGTTATAGACGGGATTTTCGATCCGTTTGTAGTGGTTGTAGAGGGCGACGGCGAGCACTTTTTTCGCATCATACTGACCGATAATATATTTGTCCAAAAACTCGACGATTTTCTCAGGGGTCGGGAGCTGTTGTTGCATCGCGGAGCGTTGCTCGTAGCGCACCTCTTTTTGGAGTATGCTAGAGCAGGTGGTGATACACTCGTTACAGATATGGGTCGTCTCCGAGGAGAACATTTTTTTCACTTCGCTTTGTTTTCTTCCGCAAAATGAACACGATTTTTCAGTACTCATCAGACATCCTTCGGCGTGAATTTGGTGAGGATCGTATCGGCAAGACCGAACTCTATTGCCTCTTTGGCTTCCATATAGTTGTCACGGTCGGACTCTTTTTCGATCACTTTGGTACTTTTGCCAGTCGCCTCTGCGAGGATCACATAGAGTCGGCGTTTGAGGTTGAGGATATGTTTGGTGTGGATCTCGATGTCGCTCGCTTGACCCGAATACCCTCCGAGTGGCTGATGGATCATCACTTCGGCGTTGGGGAGCATATAACGATTCCCTTTTTCGCCGCAGGTGAACAGCACCGCCGCCATCGACGCAACCAACCCCATAGCGTAGGTATGGACTGGGGCGTTGATGAGATTCATAGTATCGAGTATCGCCAATCCCGCCATCACTGAACCACCGGGTGAGCTGATATACATGTGGATTGGCTCATCGGGATCCATCGCTTCGAGGTAGAGCAACTGAGAGACGATAACCCCCATCATGTGATCATCAATCGCTTCGGTGATAACAATAACACGATCTCCTAGGAGTTTGGAGAAGAGATCGAAATAACGCTCTCCACGCGGTGAAACATCTTTGACGGTTGGAATAAACGGCATAAGTGGCTCCTTTAGATAAATGCTTTGATGAATTCGGGAAGTGACATAGGGATCACTTCGAGGTTATGTTTTTCGATGAACTTCTTCTCTTTTTTACCCAGCTCTTTGTCGGTGATGACGTAACCGCCTTCCAAATCCAAACTCAATTCATTGGCAACCATGCGATCCGTATCGTGGTCGAATGAGGTTCCGAAAAAGAGATATTTTTTCGCTTTGCGGTAGGTTTTGAGTATTTTCGGAACGGCAAATCCGCTCATTGCTTCGGT
The DNA here is from genome assembly GCF_019163035.1 of Sulfuricurvum sp. GTDB lineage: Bacteria > Campylobacterota > Campylobacteria > Campylobacterales > Sulfurimonadaceae > Sulfuricurvum. The sequence continues at coordinate 12,042 of NZ_JAFLKV010000053.1, read as the reverse complement.
GAGCCAATCGACATAATCGGCATCACTGATAACGAAGCTAGGATTCGGCAACGGCGAGCCCATCGGTTTAAAGAGGATTTTCTCAGCCGTTTCGAGCACTTCATCATCAACGAGAAAATATTTTTGGTTTTCGACATCGTATTCGTACACTTCATAACGGTTCAAATCACCCATGATACGGGATTTTCCGATGATCAGAACGTGGGGGGT
>NZ_JAFLKV010000053.1:0-11732 GCF_019163035.1 Sulfuricurvum sp. | reverse complement strand
TTCATTGAGTTGAGTCATAAGATCATCGTTGATGAAAGGGGCGCTGATAAAGAGTTGTGTCGAGCCGTTTTGCCCGCCGATGGTAAATTTCTCACCGGTGCTGTTTTTTAGATCGATTCGTTCGGATGCGTAGCCGACATCCAAAGGCATATCTTCAAGATGCAGGGTGGATGAATCGTAAGTGATCTGCAATTTCTGCTCCTATAATGAAATGGTTGAGCGCTTCTTCCGTCGTTTTTACAAATGGGGGTACTTTATGAAGCTTGATACCGACATTTTTCATCGCATAGAGGGTGTTGAGACAGTATTGATCGACAATAAGGGTATTGCATTTACCGATCACTTCGAGAAGGGCATAGTGCTCACTGATATGATAAGGATCTTTGGCTAACATGCTTTCACATTCGCACGACATCATTTTCGGATCATTCACCATATTCCCCGAATATTTTTGCCAAGGATTGAGTTTCGTTTCTATGTGACGGTATCGGATGTCTTTGCGATTTCCGCTCACTTCATACATGGAGAACATAGTGCACGAACACGGATTGTGGTGGTAAACAGCCCTTTTAGCATCCAGTGGGATAGCAATAATCATCAAGACTCCTCATGTTTCTTAAACAAAGACCTGCAATTTCTGTTCTCCTTGATACAGTGTTTAGAATATATAAATAATTTCCTAGAACTTTAGATGTATAAATATTCAGCAAAATTAGAATAAAATAATTTTTGTTAAAAATGGAGAGGAGAAAAGGTATTAATGAATCATCGTGGTGGCAACCAAAACGAGCTCTCTTCATTGAATGAAAGTGATGAAAATTTAAAGATCCTCGACCAATACAAAATGGTACTGGATCAGAGTGCTATTGTCTCCAAAACGAATACAAAAGGGATTATTACCTATGCAAACGATGCTTTTTGCAGTGTTTCTGGGTATAGCCGTGATGAACTGATCGGAAAAGCACATAACATCGGTCGCCATCCGGATAACTCTAAAAAGCTATTTAAAGATTTGTGGAAAACGATAAAATCGGGAAAAGTATGGAAATCAACGTTTAAAAACCTGACCAAAGACGGGAAAGAATATTATGTCAAATCAGTGATTGCCCCTATTTTTGATGATGAGGGGAAGATTATCGAGTATATCTCGGCACGAAATGATGTAACTGAATTGGTTAAACAAGAGGAAATTATTCAGCGCCAGCTAAAAGATACCCTTACCGGATTAAAAAATCGTACTGCGCTTCTCAATGATTTGGAAATCGGAGGTAATGAAATCATCCTCATGCTAGTAAATATCGACCGATTTTCGACTGTGAATGATTATTTTGGATATGAGATCGGGGATAAACTTTTAAAACTTTTTGCAGAACGTCTAGTGGAAACGAGCGTTCATGATCACCTTTATCGTATCAGTGGGGATGAATTTGCCCTCATTTGTGCTGATAGAGTATTTAATGATGAACTGAGAGATCATGCCATCGATCACATCAATAAGCTGGAAAGTTTTAAATACAATATTGCGGGGTATGATATCTCTATCAATGTCTCAGGGGGGATAGCTCATGCGACCTATTCAGATGTCTATAATCTGGCTCACATGGCACTCAAAGAAGCAAAAGAGCGGCAAGAAAAACTGATTTTTTTCAATGACAATACGGCGTTGACCGAGAAAACCCGTAATAATATATGGATGATCAACAAAATCAAATCGGCGATCGAAGAAGATAGAATCGTCCCCTATTTTCAAGGGATTGTGGATAACTCTACCCGCCAAATCGTTAAATATGAATCGTTAATACGTTTAGTAGAGAGCAACGGTACGGTTCTGAGTCCGTTTTGGTTTTTAGAACATGCAAAGAAATCAAAATTGTACGATAAACTAACCCGTATTATGGTTCAAAAAACATTTGCCGTATTTGAAAAAAACAACTATGAATTTTCGTTAAATCTTACGGTTCAGGATATTGTTTCGGATGAAACAAGGGAGTTTTTATATCAGATACTAGAGTCCTCACCTGCATCGGAGCATTTGATTTTTGAGATCGTGGAAACAGAAGGGATTGTCAATTATGATGAGGTTATTAATTTTATCCACACCGTCAAGCGGTTTGGATGTAAAATCGCTATAGATGATTTCGGCACCGGATACTCGAATTTTAGCTATCTTAGTAAGCTCGATGTTGATTTTATTAAAATTGACGGATCACTGATTAAAAACATCAATACAGACCAAGATCACCTTTACACAGTAGAAAGTATCCTCTTTTTTGCCCATCGCAAAGGGATCAAAACAATTGCCGAATTTGTCGAAGATGAGAGTGTTTTTGACAAACTAGTAGAACTCGGGATCGATTATTCCCAAGGCTATCTCTTCTCTGTCCCTAAACCTACTCTCTAACCTTAAATTCTACACACCCGTTAAAAGTGTGACAAAAACGTCGCACTTTGTTGAACTCTCCTTTTTAAACCCTTAGAACACACTTTGCATTAACTCCAATAAGAAATGATTACGTGCTGGATGAGGCAGAGGATCATTGGATTTTTTACCAAGGAGTTTAAGATGAGCTGTTCCTCAAACGGTAACGAAGCTTTTATGCCCGATGACATCAAAGAGAAGATTCATAATCATCCATGCTATTCAGAGGGTGCACACCACCATTATGCCCGTATTCACGTCGCGGTAGCCCCTGCGTGTAATATCCAATGCAACTACTGTAACCGTAAATACGACTGTTCCAATGAATCCCGTCCAGGGGTTACCTCAGAGCGCTTAAGTCCTGAAGAGGCGGCTAAAAAAGTGCTTCTCGTCGGCGGAGAAGTTCAGCGTATGAGTGTTCTGGGAATTGCAGGTCCGGGAGATGCGTTGGCGAATCCTAAAAAGACATTTGAGACATTCGGGATGGTTCGTAAATTCGCCCCCGATCTCAAACTCTGTCTCTCTACTAACGGGTTGGAACTCGCTACGTACATCGATGAGATGGTAGAGCATAACATCGATCATATCACCGTCACCATCAACAGCGTTGATGAGAGCGGAGAGATCGGCAGTCAAATCTATCCGTGGATTTTCTACAACAACAAACGTATTTATGGAAAAGAGGCGGCACAAATTCTCCTCGAACGTCAGCTAGAGGGGATGAAAAAATGTGTCGAAAAAGGGATTTTGATCAAGGCTAACTCCGTGTTGATTCCGGGAATCAATGACAAACATCTTCCTGAAGTCTCTAAAAAACTCAAAGAGATCGGTGTTTTCTTGCACAACATCATGCCGATCCTCTCCGAGCCTGAGTTTGGAACTGCGTTTGCCATAGCCGGAGTGCCGAGTGCAACCGATCAAGAACAAATGGCGGTACAAGAGGCGTGCGGTATGGATATGAAACTGATGCAGCACTGCCGTCAATGCCGCGCGGATGCGGTAGGGCTTATCGGTGAAGATCGCGGTGCAGAGTTTACCAAAGATACCTTTGCGGGGCTTAGTTTTGACGAGCTCCAAATCAAATACGATCTCGAAGCACGACAATCGGCACAGGCTAAAATCGAAGAGTTTAGATTCTTTCTCGATCAAGCGAATGAGCGTGTCCGTAAAGAGAAAGAAGAACTCAGTTCCGATGGTCATACAATCCTCGTTGCGGTTACGACAGCGGGTGAGGGGATGATTAACCAACACTTCGGAAGTGTGCGTGAGTTCTTGATCTACGAAGCGGGGGACAAAGGGATTCGATTTATCCACCACCGCAAAGTGGATACTGAGTATTGTGCGGGACCGGATGGCACCAACCCTCTTGCTCCGATTTTGGAAAAACTAAAAGATGTCAAACTGATCCTTACGGCAAAAATCGGTGGATGTCCGCAGGATGATTTAAAAGCGGCGGGGATCGTTGCGGATCAAAGTTATGCGTATCAACCGATGGAAGTATCGGTACTCAAAGCGACACGTAAATACTTTAACCTCCCAGAAGAGTTAGAAGTAAACTAAGGAGCCTATTATGGCGCTCATCAACGACACTACATTGCGTGACGGGGAACAAGCCCCTTATGTCGCATTCAATACCGATGAAAAACTCCGCATAGCGACACTTCTCGATGCTTGCGGTGCGGATGAACTCGAAATCGGTATTGCCGCGATGGGTGTCAAAGAGCGTGAAGATATTAAAGAGCTTTTAGGTTTAGGAGTAAAAGCACGTATGATGACATGGAACCGAATGAAAATGGAGGATTTAGAAGCTTCATTATCGTGCGGTATCAAAGCGGTTGATCTCTCAATCCCCATCTCTGATTTGTTGATCGGAGTGAAATTCGGCGGCAGTAAAGTCAAGCTGTTAAATGAGCTTGAGCGAGTCGTAAGCGCCGCATCGCGTGAGGGACTTTTTATCTGTATCGGGGGTGAAGACAGCTCTCGCGGAAGTCATGAGTTTATCCGTGATGTGATGGAGCTTGCCCATGAGTGCGGAGCGCACCGTTTTCGTTATTGCGACACCATCGGGGTGATGAGACCGACACAAACCTATACCTCAATCAAAGCCTTGAGTGATCTTAATCTTCTCCCCATCGAAATGCACACCCACAATGATTTCGGACTGGCAAATGCCAATGCCCTCAGTGGAATCGATGCGGGGGCAATCAGTATGAACACCACCGTGATCGGGTTGGGTGAGCGGGCAGGTAACGCCTCGTTCGAGCAGATTCTGATGGCACTCAAACATCTTTATGGTGAACCTAGAGCGATTGATCCGATTCAGTTACGAGAGTTGGTGCACACGGTGGCGCACGCTGCCAATATCGATTTGGCACGCAATGCACCCATCGTCGGTCAGGAGATCTTCGCCCACGAGAGTGGTATCCACGCGAGCGGTATGATGAAAGATTCCCATGCGTATGAGCCATACGAAGCGAGTGAAGTAGGGCTAGAAAGCTCTTACCCTATCGGAAAACACTCAGGCAGTGCGACGATCCGCTACCATTTGGCTCGCATAGGGATTAGTGCTGAGAATACGATTTTACGAGATATGCTCCCCAAAATCCGTGAAATCGTCACCTCACGGAAACGGGTACTCGATATCGGTGAACTTAAATCTCTTTATTTGGAATTCGCATGATTATACGGTGGCTCAAATATGCCGATGTGGCGGAACTGACGAGTATTGCCGAAGAGACGGGTTGGCTCCTCGATGGGTATCATGTCAAACTCATGATGATGCACTCACCTCACCTGTGCTACGGTGTATACGACGAGGGGGTACTCGTCGGTGCGGTGATGGCTATCGAATTTGAAACCTCGGCGATGATTAAATACTTTATGGTCAAACCGACCCACCAAAAACAAGGGTTAGGGCGACGTCTTTTTGATACCTTGTTCGGAGCGCTACAAAATGAGCACCCCTCGCTGTATCTCCATGCCAATCCGGCATTAGAATCTTTTTTCGGCGGATACGGCTTTAAGTCCGTGATGGAAGTAGGGCGTTTCCTCAATGTCGGAAAAGTCCCACCGTTTAGTTTTACCAACGCTCAGGCAAAAGAGCTTGATGGGGGTAATTTTGATGCGACGATCCGACGGATCGATATGGAGACGTTCGGTGAAGATCGGATGGATTTTATGATGGATGAGATGGAGCGTAATAGTTCACTCAAATTTGCTTTGCCGAACTCCTTTCAACACTCCAGTGTCATAAACTCACGCGGTGTTTATTTAGGTCCATGGCAATGCCGCGCGGGATTCCAGGATGAAGCGGAAAAGATGATGCAGGGGGTTCTTTATTTTAGAGGACTAAAAAAAGTGATCGCCGATGTCCCGATGGGAAATGCTAAAGCGGTCGCATTATTTGAAAAATACCATTTCGTGAACAAAGGGACATTTATTCACATGTGCTATGGTGATTCTCGAAATGTTAAGTTTGAGAATATCTATGCGTTTTCGCTATGATACTACTCTATTCGTTAAGTTCTAAATTGCTTTAATTGTGCATTGAGCCCTTCGCTCATTCGATCAAGATTTTTGGATGTATCCGCAATTTGTTCCACACTGATGGCATTTGCAGACGAAGAGATATTGATCGTTTGAAATAGTGCTGATACATTGTTGATAGCTATTTTTGCACGTTCAGATTCTTTTGATGTTATTTCGACTTTTTCTTTTGCTTTGGACATTGTATCTACGGTCAATGTGATGGATTCTTGAACTGATTTGGATGATTCAGAAGTTGCTCTAATCGATTTAGCGTTAATACCCATTTTTTCTCCAGCATCATTAATAGATTGAAGAATAATTTGAATTGTTGAATTGATTTCTAATAAACTTTTTTGTGTTCGTTCTGCTAATTTACGCACTTCATCGGCAACAACAGCAAAACCACGTCCGTGTTCCCCTGCACGAGCAGCTTCGATTGCTGCGTTAAGTGCTAAAAGATTCGTTTGATCCGCGATATCTCCTATCATAGTCAAAATCGATTGAACTTGGACTGCTTCTTGAGAAAGTCGTTCCAAGTCTTCGGCGAGAGCACTTTCTGCTTCTGAACTATGTTGGATGTCATCATCCATTTGAGCTATTTTTTCTTTTGCTTCTTGGAGTATTTCATTTGCATTTTCAATCTCCTTGACCATTTGCAACGACTGTTCTGTAGTAGACTCGATTATTTTTTCTACATTAGATAATTGGTATTGATTAGTGACGATTTCATGTGCATTTTTTTCGATTCTTTTACCGATATCGAGCGATGTTATACTTAGTTCAGCGGCTGTTTCTCCATTTTGATGAGAAATACTTTTAATATCTTTCATAATTTTTTGCATATTATCTAGAGACTTATTGATATGTGATGCAGCACTTGAAATTTCATCATTTCCTTCAATGGCGATACGGTGGGTTAAATTTCCATTATGCAATTCATTTGCCATTACGGACATTGAACTGATTTTTTTCAATATTATTTGAATCGAATGATAGACAATGTACAAAACACTTATAAAAATTAACAAAAATAAAATAAGAAGTTTTATACTTTCGGATTTTAATAAATCGGTAGCTTTTTTCTCATTGCTCAATGAATAATCATTAGACAATAGAACAATCTCGTCTACTGCTTTACGATGTTCAAAATAAACCTCTTTTAATTCTCCCGATGCCAATGAAGATGCATATGAAATATTGCCTGATTGGATGGCTGGTATGTATTTTTTCTCTAAAATATCATAATATTTAAGTGCAGGACTATAAGACTTATCTACCATAAGCGGGCGAATTTTTTCGTGATTAAGATTATCTACCCAAAACTTATGTCGAACTTCATATTCACCTTTTAGTCGCTCAATCGTCTTAATCAGGGTAGAGAGTTCATCAGAATTTTTAGTCTGTAACATTTCTAAACTAACTAAACGAGTTTCAATAATATATTCGGGGGGAGGAAGAACATCGGCAATTAGATCTTTCGTCTGAACAATTTCGTGGTAAAGATCACCATTAATTTTGATTGAGTTCATGGCAAGATAGGATATTAGTGCAAATAGTGAAAAACCTATAGCAAAAATTACTGCAAATAACCATAGTCTTATTTTAATTGTTAATGATTGAAACACTCTTGTCTGCCTTTTATTTATACATTGTTTTTAAAATTATATCGATTATTTGTTGCAAATACATTGCAAATGATTAAATAAAAGGCATATTTAGCAATCCAAAGAAAGAAATGACAAAGATAGCCTGTTTTAGTGTATCGATCTAGTGTGATGACAGTAAAAAGATCCTTATTTGAAAGGTAGTAGTATGAACGAAAAATGCATATATTGATCAAAAAAGGAAGCTACTATGTCTGAAATGACGGAACAAGATTACAAAAAAGAGTTAGCAAAACTTAAGCGTTTAGCGGTTGAAGTTGCTTCTGAAATCCATGATATCGTTGAAGATACTGTTTGGACGAATCATGTTAAAATGCCTGAACTGGCTCAAAAACTTTATGAAGCAGTTGAAAAAGCTAACGCTTATAAGGCAGAACACTCTCTTTAAGGGATAAACCATGGCAACAAAAGAAGATGTCTTAGCGTTAGAAATCTGTGAATGCGGTAACAAAAATGTTGCCGATGCCATAAAAATATTTCAAGAAACCTCTCTCCCTTATAAAAAAGCAAAAAAACTCGTCACAGAGTGTGACAAGAGCTGTTGTCGTGCAGCTCTTTTGCGACTCTTTGATATGTCCTATTTTGGTACATTCGATTATGAAGAGATAGAGCGTCTCATTCAACTTCGCCACGATAAACTGGGTGAAATACTAGAGCGAATGAAAACAGGACGATGAGTATTCGACGCGCTCGTTATGATGATATTCCTGCTATGGCGAATCTTTTGAGTGAACTTTTTACCATCGAAGATGATTTTGCCATCGATATTGAGAAACAATCTCATGGATTAAAACTTCTACTCGACACTGAAAATGCGATTGTTTTGGTTGCGCAAGAAGAGGAAAACGTTATCGCTATGGCAACCGTCCAGAAACTTGTTTCTACTGCGATAGGGGAATATGTTGGATTGATAGAGGATGTTATTGTTCATGAAGCTTATAGGGGCAAAGGGATCGGAAAATCGTTACTCGAGGAATTGATTACAGAATCGGAAATAGCAGGACTGAAACGGTTAGCTCTCGGTGCCGATCATCGAAATCACAATGCCATCGCTTTTTACGAAAAATTCGGATTTACTACTAGTCAGATGGGCCTTATGTATTTTTTTCATCACATTCCATAGTAAAAAAAATCATAATAAAATTATTTTAATTTCATCTGTTTGCTCTAAAAAATAAAAAGAGATTTTACAATTATTTTGTATCACTATAATGCTACTATGTCATAAGAAATAGGATATTTTTGGCAGTTGGATGGGAAATTGAATGATTAATAATTCTTCGAAAGAGCAATTAAAACAACGTTTGAGAGAGAGTGATCCGACATATCGATACTATAAAACAATATTTAATCTTACCAGTGATTTAATTGCTTTGAGTGACGGTGATCGTATTGTTGATGCCAATAAGGCATTTATCACTTTTTTTGAAGCTCTTGGAGCCGATATATTCGCACCTGATTTTTTCCTGTCAAATCGCTTTGAAGAGATTGAGAAATACGGCTATGTGTATGATGGTTATCAGGGAAAACGATGGTTTGAGACTATTTTACACGGCGAAAAAGAGCATTATCGTGTGGGGATTGCTTCGCAGGAGAAACTCTATACGTTTAACCTTTCTGTATGTCCTATCGATTCGGTTGAGGGGATATACGTTGTAACCCTTTCGGATGTAACCGAAATGATGGGATATCGTAGTATTCTCGAAGAGGGACTTCGGACCAGTGTCCATGATAAAGAGGAAGCACAGCTTTTATTGGAACAATACGATCATGCGATAAATGTATCCAATTTAGTGGCAAAATGCAATCTTGAGGGAAAAATTATATATGTTAATGATGCTTTTTGTAAAACACTTCATTATACTCACGATGAACTCATTAATCAGAATGCATCTATCCTCTTTTTTGTCGATTCAGAGGCTGTATGTGAAAAAGCGACATGGTCGGGGTTAGAAAGTGGAGAAATATGGAAAGGGGTTTTGAAAAACAAGGGGCGTACGGGCAGTGTCCATTATTTTGATAGTACTCTATTCCCGTTAAAAAACAAAGAGGGAAAAGTTGTCGAAATCCTCTCCATTCGGCATGAAATCACGGAAATGATGAAAGCCAAAGAAGAGGCAATACAAACCCTCGAAGCCAAAACCAAATTTTTTGATCAAGTATCGCATGAACTTCGCACCCCCCTTAACGCCATTGTCAATTTTACCGATCAGGCATTAGAGAGTTTTGATGAGATGTTTGAGGATGAAGAGAGCCGAGATTTGGTAAAAATGTATTTAGAAAGATCCTATAAAAATTCGCAAAATCTTTTATCTTTGATCAATTCGCTTTTGGACATCGCAAAACTTTCCTCAGGAAAAGAGACTTTTATGATCGGGCAGTACGATGCGGTACATTTGGTTCGAGAAGCGTTTGAAAATTGTACGAGTTTGAATAAAAATGTTAACGTAGAATATAAACTGACACTTAATACTGCTTCAGCACCGATCGAATGCGATCCTTTTAAATTTAGACAGATCATTACCAATCTTATTTCCAATGCGTTTAAGTTTACCCTTGAGGGTTTCATCGAAGTGAGAGTGGGTGGAAGTGATGACATGTACACTATAGAAGTGGCTGACAGCGGCATCGGGATCCCAAGTGACAAACTCTCTTCCATCTTTGAACCGTTTCAACAAGTAAGAGAGCATGATATAGGGACCGGTTTAGGGTTGAGTCTTGTTCGGGAATACTCTCACGCAATGGGATTTTTGTTAGAGGTTTCTTCGGTTGAAGGAAAAGGTTCATGTTTTACATTGAATCAAAAAAAATTAAAGAATGAAGGGGAAACATGGGTCATTTAAAATTGCTTATTGCAGATGATGTCGAAGACAACCGTCTCGTCTTAAGAGCCATTTGTCGTAAGATTGAAGGGTTTGAGATCAAAGAGGCATGTGATGGTGTTGAGGCAGTAGAGATAAGTGATGAGTGGCATCCGGATATTATCTTGATGGATGTGATGATGCCTCGCCTTGATGGGTTTCAAGCTTCAAAAATAATCAAAAGCCGTTATCCCGAAACTATTATTATGGCGGTAACTGCGGTAATTGATCCGAATATGGAAGCGAACATGGCTTCCCTCGGGGTAATGGCTTATATCCATAAACCGATTGATAAAGAGTTGATTCGGTTTAAACTTGAAAGTTTCGGAGCATTGATTCGTTCGAGAGAGGGGAAATATAAAAAGCTTAACGAAAAAGAGGCATTAAATCCATTTACTTCTGATATCCGTCATTTCAAAACTATTTTTGATATTGATGATGCTGAGGGGATGATGGATTTCGGAATGTGGATATTAGGGCGTTGCGAAGAAAAATCTGCCCTCTCCTGCATTCGATTGGATACAGCATTAGGGTTGTTTTATGAGCTAATGCGTCATGGAACCCGTGATGGTCATTCTATCTCTATCACTATAGAAGAGAGTTTTGAAGAGATGTATGTTATTATCGAGTTTGAAGAGAATATTACATCAAACCCAAAAGGGATAGCATTGTTGAATCAGTTAGGTACTGAATGTATTGTACGTGAAAATATTGTATCTGTCCGATTGGGAATGCATCATAAAAGTGTAAATGGGGTGAACGAAACATCTTCATCAGTAGCACCATTAGAGACAAATGAAGCAGTATCTGTTGATATTCCATTCAGTGAACCACCGGTGGTACGGGAAGTTCGTTTTATTCAATCTGAGGAGAAAGAGCTCCTTCGTCAAAGTTTTGTCCTTAAAACGACTGCGGCTGATTATGTCCGCGAGATCGGAGGGGATGTCCTCGATGAGATTCGTGATTTGGAAAGTTTGGACGAAGATTGGAAAGAGAAGCTTCATATTTTCGAAATGGAGCCCTCATCACAAAATATTCGTCATTTTATAGATGGAGTTTTGGGTATCTATGTTGGTGCAATAAACAATTTATTAGAATTTACGGCGCTCGCCTATGCTCTCTCATCTCTTGGAGTTTTTTTAAAAGAGAATGCTGAGATGATTATTGGTGATCCCAAGAAACTTAATACCCTTATTATGCTGATGGAGCATTTAGGGTCTGATCTTACATCATGGAGGGAACATATATTTTCATTGCAGG
>NZ_JAFLKV010000147.1:3398-14140 GCF_019163035.1 Sulfuricurvum sp. | reverse complement strand
TGGTTATTTTTTAATCAATACCTGATTAACAACTCTAAGCTATAATAATAAAAAGAATATCAAAAGAGAATCCGATGAATTTAACCCATCTTGACGAGCGCGACCGCCCGAAAATGGTCGATGTCTCCGATAAAAATACTACCTCGCGTGTTGCGGTTGCCAGCGGTCTCATTACAATGAGCCGTGATGCGTACGATGCCGTCGTAACCCATAGCGCCAAAAAAGGCCCAGTCCTCCAAACCGCCGTTATCGCCGCAATTATGGGGACGAAAAAAACCTCCGACATCATACCGATGTGCCATCCTCTCAACCTCAGCGGAGTCCACTGCGATATCGAAGAATTTCCCGATCTTCCGGGATTTAAACTCATTGTTACGGCAAAACTCAGCGGTCAAACGGGGGTAGAGATGGAAGCCCTTACCGGAACCAGTATCGGACTTCTCACCATCTATGATATGCTCAAAGCGATCGATAAATCGATGGTGATCGGACCCATCCAGCTCGAAACCAAATCAGGAGGCAAAAGTGGTAGTTATCAACGATGAAACCGAAAAACTAAAATTAGAGTATCCATGCAACTGGTGCTATAAAGTCGTCGCGTACGAGAGGGCAGGTATCGAGATCGCCGCTATCGAGATTTTTAGTGAACGCACCTACTCCCTAAACCCGTCCAACACAAGCCGTGGAGGGAAATACATCAGTATGAACCTAGAGTTATTGGTTCATAACGAAGACGAACGAACCTATTTTTATGAAACACTCAAAGCCCATCCCCATATCAAAATGGTATTATAAAAGGAACCGATTATGACAACAGAAACATTTACCCGCAATATCGAAGCTCATTTTGATCGACTCAATGCCACCACTCTCCCCTTGCAAGAGCTTCGTGAACACACTATTGAGCTTTTAAAAGAGACGACACACAGTTTCCATAACGAGCTCGAAGATCTTATGGCTCAAAAAGAGCAGATTGAGCGTCAAATCACCCGCAAAAGTGAAGAACTTCAACAACTCAAATACCGTTTTTTCGACATCTTGGAAAAAAAGTTTGTTGATAATGAAGCGATGTTGGAAAAACTTCACCAAATCAAAATCCAATCGATAGATCTGCTTGATATTCTCGAAGAAATGATAGAAAGTGCCATTATTACCACGCTAGAACGTGGCTCAGATATCGAAGAGACTCTAAACGAGATCATCAAAGAGATTACCTATGAGACACTAAATGCCAACGTCCTCAATGCCGTTCGTATCCGCCGAATTTTAGCCAGTATTCTCCAAAGCTCCCTCAACGTAGCCGAGGCAACCCCCAACCAAGCCGATACCATTTTGCGCGGCACTTTGATGGGTATCCGCTCTGCTCTTTATAAATCAATTGAGAAGTTCCATCAATACCTCCTCTATGTACCCGAAGAGGTTAAAGCCCTCTACCGTGAAGAGTATAAAACGATTGAAAATGAGCTCGATCATATTGATACCCTCTTTACCCAAGTGATTCATTCACTCAAACATCATAATGCCGCTGCTATCATCGCTAAACTAGAGAGCGTGAGCGATGATATCCGTTTCGATACCGAAGAGATTAAACACCTCTCCAAAGAGACCGTAGAGCTCTTGCGCACACGTCTCTCCAAGCTCACACGCGGGGTTAGCGAAAAAGGGAATAAACTTCTTAAATCCAAATCGGCTCAAGAAGCAAAAGCGATGGGGGTACGAGCATGGAGTGTCGCCAAATCGACGATGCAAGGGGCGATCAAAGGTGCCAAAGATGCAATGGAAAAAAAATAATTGAGCCTACTGCTGAAGTAAACTCAGCGTTAGCGTAGCCAGCCGGACTTTGTTCGGGTGGCGTATACAACTAAAATAATTACAAGTCCTTCGCCATCGTAAACATAGTGCTAAACTGCTTCGTATAGCTCTCACATCGATCACAGATCGGTTCCCCACCCTTATACGGGAAAGGGCATCGGCACTCATGACACGTCACCATTTCATAATGAACTAGCTGTTCTGCGCGATCATAGGCTATGCTAACGAGATCATACCCCTCTTTGGCACTAATCGCATTCGGTTTGCAGATATCTTCACAAATACCGCATCCGATACATTTGCCTTGAGAGAAGTAAATACCTTGTTTATCTGAGGTAGCAAACAGAGCATCGGTCGGGCAAAACTGAGTACAATCTCCGCAGTTGGTACACCCTTGAAAATCGATTTGTTTGTTAAAAAACAACGGACTGTTTTCCTCAAATGCACTCGTCTCTAAACCACCGACAATCTCTTTAAGAGAATTTTTGAGCAATATCCGTTTTAACGGCATTTTCATATCGGGTAGTTTATGGTGTGCGCTCGTCATAGAAACATGGGCTATCGATTCATCAGCTAACGACTCTTTGACCTTTTCAAATCCTTTACGGAAAAGGGCACGACGAGGGTTTTGCTCTTCTTTGATATCGATAACTTCGATTCTATGCGTGACATTCAATCTCTCTAAAAACTGATTGGTTGTTTCGATTTTAGATCGGATAATTCCCTCTAATTGGGCATTTTCATTAAGCACACACCCTGCACAATGGCTAAGATCACACGTTACGCTCTTTTCTCCCCGAAGTGCCATCACGGCATAATGTTCGGTATCAAATACACCCAAACACGGCGTGGTTACTTTACAGGAGAGAATCGGGACTTCTGCGTGATGGGTGAACGACGCGGCAAAACCGTTAGGATCGAAACTCTCAATCTCTAGCGCTTCGGTAGGGCAACTCCCGATACACCCCGCACACTCTATACATTCGTTCTCAAACAATGTCAGCTTATTTCGGACGATATGAAAAGCTCCCTTGGGGCACATATCGATACAGATTCGGCAATCGTTATGAAAATATTCATTCCGCAGACAGCGTGTCGCCGTAAAACTAAAGAGATTGGATTTTTGAACAAAATTCATATTACCCATTAGCATCTCCTGATGAGAGATACGCATAATCACTGCTCAAAAATTCCACGATAAAATCACACATATCTCGATAAAACGGTGTTTCCGCCATACTTTTCATCCCCATCATATAGGGAACGACCCAAGGAAAAAGGTGCTGATCTAAAAATTCCAACTGTGGCTTCATCTCTTTTCGGTAAATAAGCGTTTGCATAAAGGCAAACTCGATCCCCAAATGATCCGGTGCCATAATATCGGTTTGATCCATATTGACCTCAAACCCGTGATTAAAATAAAACGTCATAACCGGATTTTGCAACCCCACAAGCGTTTCATTTTTAGCATCGAGTACAAACGATTCCACCGGTTGGGTATTGAGAATATACATCGAAGAATAATCTACATTAAGAGCTTCATAAAGGGCTTCTTCATCACGCTCACTCACCCACGCACGGGTCTCTTCACCGATAATCTCCAAAAGTGATTCATTATTTTTAAGATCATGGATAAAGCGACGGTCAGGGATATTACTCATCACACGGGACAAAAAAGCATAGATATAAAGTCGGTATTCATTATTCATCAATTATTTCCTAAAAAAGTAAGGGATTGTATATTTTGTCATCCTGAACTGGATTCAGGATCTAAGATTGCGGATCAAGTCCGCAATAACGAAGTAGTATGACGGATTGATTATTATAAACAACCCTTAAAAAATGATTTTTTTGGTGGAGGCGGTGCTTTAAACTCGGTAGCCGCAATCGTATTGGTTTTCTCATCGAGAACACCAACGATAATAACACCGTTTTTATTCATCCCCTCACCCAACTCAGAAACTTTGAGTTTTGAGATATCGATTTCATAAACTTTTCCGGTACCGTGTTGGAAAAGAGCCAATTTCGGGTGAGTTGTCTCTCCCGCTTGAATGTTTTTGAAACAGCCATCCGATCCACACGCATAGTTTTCCAAATAACAATCGGCAAATGCACCTTGAGCGGCACATGCAGGAGTTGTCAACAACCCCTCGTATTCTTGACCTTCGTTTGCAAACGCACTAAAAACGAGTGCGGCACAAATCAATGCTGCTTTTTTCATTATTCTGCCTCCGCTTTGAGAGTTTTGAGATACGCTACAATGTCTTCAATGCTCTTTTTATCTAAAAAGCTAAAGTCGGTCATTGCTGAAACACGTTTCCCTTTTTCAATATTGTACCACGGTGTATTAGCGTGCGCATTACGATTGTAACCCGGCACGATAACCGCAGACGGTTTTAAGATTGACTCACGAAGATACGCCGCTGTTGAATAGCCTCCGACATTTGTCAATGACGGTCCCATCAAGTTCGGAGCATCCGTAGTTTCGATTTGGTGACAGCCGACACATCCGTTGGCGCCTACCGCTTCCTTACCTTTTGCCGCATCACCTTTAGACTCTTCGGTGGTTTCCGCTACAATTTTCGCATCCGGTTTCATCCCATCAAGATTCACAGAAACCCATGAAGAGAGATTTTTCAAACCGTTACGTCCGAGTTTAGAACCATCCCATACCGCAATCGCGACAGGAACCGTACCTGTACTTTTCATGTAAGCATCGCTTAACGGACGAACAAGAGTAGCTGTCCAAGTGTTGTTTGCATGGGTCATAGACGCATTCGATTGAACGGAACCGTCTTTGATTTCAGTCAAAGAACGAAATCCCTCACCGACAAAAACACGCTCGTAATCGGTTTTAGCCAATGAAGCAACTTTCGCATCATACTCCGCTAACTCTTGTCCGAATACACCCGTTTGTTGACGATTTAGCTGAGTTGAAACGTCTTTATTTCCGTTTGGCTCATATACGCTTGAGGATGCTTTTTGCAAATGAACGACTACCGGACGTCCATCAGAACCCATCCCGATATACGGAAGAGCTCCCGCTTTTTTAGCCACTCCGGCAAACTGGAGAGCAAAACCGTCACTGTACGTGTCCGAAGAATTCAAAGCTTGTACATTTTTAGTACCATCAGCCCATTTAACCATTAGCGCGATATTTTTACCGTCATATAATGCGGCAACGTCTGCTTTTTTAGCTTTATTACCTTCGTTCGCAGCATTCGCATTTTTGTCATTCATATGAATGGCAGCTTGCGGATACAACGTTACGCTGGAGTATTTTGCTTTTGCCCACGCAGAAGCATCATTCACATCACTCACTTTTACGGCTGTAATGGAGCTAGAAGCAAGTGCAGCCGAAGCCGCTACACCCAATGAAAGAATGGTGGTTAATAGCTTTTTCATTAGTGATGCCCTCCTGCTTTTGTAAACTTACCGGCGATGTAACGAGTATCCACTGGAGCCAATGGATTGCGCTTATTCTCTTTTGCAACTTGTTGATAGTAGTTATTATCCAGACGGAACATATCAGAGTGTTGGTATGCAATCAATAGATCCATCAATTCACTTACACCCGTCTCTTTACGTTTTTTCATCTCCGCTTTGAGTGTTTTGATCGCGTCATGCACCGCAGGACCAAACAATTTTTCCAACTCTTCGATTGGAAGACGCGTTGAACCTTCGATAATTTTACCCTCAGCATCAAATTTTGCCGGAGATTCGGTCGGTGGGATATAGTATACATTCGGTTGTGTACCATAATCAGAACGTAACCCGATAGCTACTTTGTATTTGTGCACCAATTTGTGTACTTGTGACTCTTCATCATCCAAGAACCCGACGAAACGGATACGACCGACACATTGTTGTGCACACGCCGGCGGAAGACCCTGCTCGATACGTGGGAAACAAAGGATACATTTCTCTGATTTAGAGATTTTCGGATTGAAATAGATTTTTTTGTAAGGACATCCCGCGATACAATAGCGGTACCCTTGACAACGATCCAAGTCAACCAATACAACACCGTCTTCTTCACGTTTGAAGATTGCATCACGAGGACATGCACTCAAACATCCCGGATTTGTACAGTGGTTACAAATACGTGGAAGGTAGAAGAAATAGTTGTCTTGTGGGAATGCACCCGCACCTTGGTCTTCATCCCAGTTTGGTCCCCATGTCGGAGAAACGTGAGGATGAAAATGATTGCTGTCGCTTTGTCCGCCCATCAATGATTCAAAGTTGTAATCCCAAGGAACCCCGTAATCAGCTTCGAGATTCGGGATAACACCCGGCTGAAGGTCGCCCGCCGCGTCAAATCCGCCACCGAGTTCCATCCAGTTTTTTGGATAACCCGTCCCCGGATAGGTTTCGACGTTATTCCAATACATATATTCACGACCGTTACGGTTCGTCCATTGCGTTTTACATGCTACGGTACATGTTTGGCACCCGATACATTTGTTCAGGTCCATTACCATTGCTAATTGTCGTTTAGACATTACTACCCCTTAATACTGTACGTCAGTTGCTTTTTCGTAATTCACGGCGCCATCATAAGCGTACTGATTACCGTCCCAAAGGCCACCGAATTTCAAGTGCCCCCATCCGTCTGCCATTTCAAGAAGGTTCAATGCCGTTGGTACAACCTCATTGTGCCCTTTGTTTTTCAAATACATGTACGGTTCCCATCCATGCTCTAATACCAATCCATCTGCCGGAGCGGAAGATGAGAGTTTTGCCATCGCATAAAATTCACCGAGGGCATTAAAGACACGAATTGTTTCACCGTCTTTGATCCCTTTGGCTTCCGCGACAACACGGTTAATTTGGATTGCAGGAACACCGCGTTGGAGACGGAGCAATGTACGTGACGTTTTATAGTTCGAGTGGATTGACCAACGAGCATGAGGCGTCATAAATACATAAGGGTAGTCTTTACTTTGAGGACGAATCCCCTCCATACCGGTATTCGTTGCCGCACCCATTTTGATATACATATCATGGTCAACATAGAATGTTTGACGACCGGATAGTGTTTCAAGACGCTCAAATTTGTACAAATGGTACTCCATTGAGCTATACGGACGGTCTGAATAAAGAGGTGAAGATTTAGCCGCTTTTTCATTGATCAGCAAGAATCCGCCCACTTTATACATTTTTTCCATCGTCCACGGCTCATACTGCTCACATTTCTCTAATGCCGCTTGTACCGCCATTTTATCGGTGCCCAAATAGTTTTCGCCCGCACCTTCAGACTCTGCATCGGTGTTAGTATACTCTTTGTGGAAGATCGTCAAGTCATGGAAACCAGGTTTCGCATATTTAGGATGATCTTTGACTTTTGCTTTATCGATGTTTTCCGGACGGTTTGCCAACTCTTCCATTTTCTTAGCCAAGAAGGTAAACATTGACCACTCATCCATCGCTTCACCAACATTTTTAATGTTTGCTACCGGTTGAGCAAGGTTTGTAAAGCGGTGGTAACCCGGAGAGGTTCGGAGGTCATAAACTTCGTAGTGCGATTTAGCCGGAAGCAATACGTCTGCATATTGCGCCGCTTCGCTCATACGATAATCGACATAACCGTAGAATTTCGTTTTGTTCAAGAACGCTTTACGATACTCATTCCCTTTGTTACGGCGGAATTTAGAATCCGCTACGATGAGAGCACAATCAGGCTGCCACCAAGGTTTGTTGACGTTCCCACGATGTGAGTCCAAGTTTTCAGTATTATTTTTACCGTGACCGAGCATCTCTTCCAAAACAGCCATATACTCTTTTTTGGACATGCCGTTTTGAGCGCGTTTAACATCTTCGTCACCGAAGTACTGATCAAATGTTTTCATGCCGTCGCCGAAAACGAACTCACCGACGAAACCGGATCCGAAACGAGCATTGTATTTACCGCTAAATCCTGCCAAAACGCCAAGACCTGAAAGCTGGAATTCATTTTCCGTATTCAATCCACCGTATGGTCCCATACGTCCGGTCAACCCACAGATAGAAGAGATATTCCAAATCGACATAACACCGTTGAAGTATTTGTTCAACGAGAATCCGGTTGTGATCTCAACGACTTTCGGCAATGCAATATCACGAGCCAATTGACGTGTAGTATCAGGATGAACGCCCGTTACTTCTTGGATAGACTCAGGGCTAAATTTTGCCGCTGATTTTTTGAGCATTTCAAATACCGTTGTCACTTCGCGTTTGTCGCCGTGCATATCGGTAATTGTCCATGTCCCCTCAAGTTCCGGTTCAATCCCCTGCTCATCGAGACGCAAAGATTTGATCGCAGAGCCCTCAGCACCTGGCATCAAAGCAACTTTACCGGTTGCTTTGTTCATACAATAGAACTCTTCCATGTATTTATGGTGATCATCTTCGTTCGCTGCATGTTCCATATCCGAGCGGCGAATCATTTTTTGCGTTTTCACATCGACCAAGAACGGAAGATCGGTAAACGTTTTCATAAACTCTGGTTTATAGAGTTTTTCGTTCAAGATGACGTTGATAACACCCATCGCGAGGATGTTGTCTGAACCCGCTTTAATCGGGATCCAAAGGTCGGCTGATTTAGCCGTCGCATTGAACTCAGGGGTGATAACGATAATTTTTGCACCGTTATATTTCCCTTCCCACACGAAGTGAGCATCAGGGATACGGGAAACCGATGGATTTCCGCCCCACATAACCGCTGTATCGACGTTATACATGAAATCCCATGTACAACCGACGTTACCTTCACCGTATGCAATCGCCGCACCCGAGAACATATCACCGAGATACGATGACGGATAGATGCGGATAGCACCGAGTTGTGTCGAGAAACGGAGCGGTGCACCACGGCGACCTTCGGTCAAAAGACCGGTTCCCGCGTGAACCATCAACTTATCCGGCCCACGTTCAGGATCGGTCATACAGTTAAAGATCTCTTGGCATACGCGCTCAGCGGCTTCATCCCAGCTAACACGTTTCCATTTACCCTCACCACGCTCACCGACGCGAACCATCGGATAGAGGATACGGTCTTTTTGGTACATCACTTGGGAGTGCTGAACCCCTTTGTTACATCCGCGCGGGTTGAAGTCAGGGATTTTGGCATTGATAACCGGATAACGCGCCGATTGGTTTTCACGGGTTACAACACCGTTATTTGACCAAACTTCCCATGCGCAGTTACCTTGACAGTTTACACAGTGGTATGCAAACCCGTGCTCCTCTTTTTTACCGTATACGAATGAAAATTCGTTACGATACATATCTTCAGTATAGTTGGTATTCGGATAGTTCTCTTTACCGTTTTCCACTGAGACTACATTCGTTTTTGCGAAGAGCGACCCTTGTGAAGCCACTAACGCTGCCGTCATCCCTGAAACTTTCAGGAAGTCACGACGTTGATTGTTCATTACTTTTGTCATCTTTTACCCTTATCGTTTAATCGGAAGGTTCATATCGTTACCCCAAACATCCCAGCTTCCTGTGAAGACTTTGACGTTTTTGTAACCTAACAACTGAAGCGCGGTAATATGTTCCGAACTACGTCCCGCACCTACGTGGCAGTATGCGTAAATCGTTTTATCACGAGTAATTCCATAGTTGTCATATACTTTTTGGATCTCTTCGGCAGATTTAAACGAGAGTTTTTTATCTGCATCGGAGATTTGGCTCCACTCGATAAACGTTGCACCGGGTACGTGACCGCCACGTGCAACATTATCCATTTTACGTTCACCGATGATCTCACCGATACCGCGTGAATCGATGATCACGTATTTGGATTTTTTTCCGTTTTTCAGAATATCATCCATCGCATGTTTCACTTCTTCTTTGCCCGCGATAACATCCCATTTAATCTTTTTCGGATCAATTTTATAGGTTTTTGGTTTTACAACTTCATCCCCTTTGACGACGAGAAGACGTTTTTCAACTTCACCCATTTTATCTTTTAGAGTTTTACTATCTGTTTGTGCTTTTGCGATAGTTGCATCTAGTGCTGCTTTATCGGCACCCTCTTTTTTCAATGCTTCTTTTGCATCTTTAAGAGCTTTTGTCGCTGCTTTAAGATCTTTATTGAGCGTATCGTACTCTTTTTGAGCCGGATCTGCTGCCATCATCGCCGCACGTCCACCGTTCAATACTTTAATATTTTTATGGCCATAGCTGTCAAAAAATGAATACACACCAGTCGCATTCGGTCCCTTAAAGTCATCATACGCAATGATAGTCATATCATTACTAATACCCTTTTTACCGATCGTTTGTTCGGCATCATCAATACAGCGATAGAGTGGGGCACAGTGCATTTCACCATCGATTTCTGAATGGTGAAGGTGGTGAGCATACATCTCAACTGAACCCTTAATATGACCGAGTTTATAAATATCTTCGTTATCACCCGATACGAACATCACTTTTGGATTACCGATCAGTTTAACCGCTTCTTCGGCAGAAATAAGAATAGTATTGTTCTTATACCCATCAGCTGCCACTAATACGGTTGCCGCTGAGAGTGATGCTGCAACACATAGTGTTTTTAGCAATCTATTCATCCGTGCTCCTTTATTTTAAATATGCACACGTAGGTGCGTTAATTTACGGAATTACCATTTCCATTATAGGCTTGACACTCTTAATAAACGGTAAATTACTTTTTATGATACACATTAAGATTACAATATGTTACATATTTATCACAAATTTGAAACAAACTATGAATAGACGTTTTTTTACGTTTTCTTATATATCAAACACTTTTTTTACCCTTATGATGAATAATTAATAGTTACAATTTAATCACTTTTTGATAGTATGACGATTATTTTTATCACAACTATTAAGGAGAAGATAATGGCTGATACGACTCTTCAAAATGCTATAAAACAATCCGATACCGCAACATTGATCGAACTTCTTGAGGACAAATC
>NZ_JAFLKV010000147.1:0-3298 GCF_019163035.1 Sulfuricurvum sp. | reverse complement strand
ATGAACTCACGCGAGATGCTTATCAAAGATTTACTCAACCAATCCAATGATGCGGGGACATTAAACAGTGTTATCACTTCTTTAAATACCCTTATCGATGAACGTATCAACGCCTGCCATCGTCTTAGCCTCGAATACCCATCAGCTCGAAATGCTTTAGCCAAACTCGCCCAAAAAGCCTCCGGTTCCAAAGCCCTTTTGGCACGTGAAGTGAGAGGAAACCCTTATGAACACTAAAGAGCTCCTAGACGCACTGAATCTCCTATCCTATCCAGGGCTTAGCCGAAGCCTCGGTGAACTAAAACTAATCTCTACCGTCAAAGTGATCGATTCTAACGCCAAAATCGAGCTCCTTACGGTCAGTGATGACTCTTATCTCACCGTAAAATCAGCAATCGAATCCGCTTTTGGAGATCATTTCAGTACACTCGATATTACCAAAAAAGCTCAGGTACAAAAAGACACCAACTACGGTAACAGCGCCACTCCAAACAACCGCGCCCCTTATGCTAAAAATGTGATAGCCGTTACGAGCGGAAAAGGGGGGGTTGGGAAAAGTACCGTCAGTGTCAATCTCGCTATTGCCCTTGCCCAAAAGGGGTACCGTGTCGGGATTTTAGATGCCGATGTTTACGGTCCCAATGTTCCTCGCCTTACCAATACCGATCTTGAAAAGATCAAATGGAATGATGATAATAAAATTATCCCGAGTGAAAACTACGGGATAAAAATCATGAGTGTCGCCCTTACCACTCCGACCTCCGATACGCCTCTCGTATGGCGTTCATCGGTTGCCGTATCGGCATTAATCCAGTTTCTCGAAGATGTAGAGTGGGGAGAGCTTGATTTTATGGTAATCGATATGCCTCCCGGCACTGGAGACATTCAGCTCACTATGGCACAAGAGCTCCCTATCACCGCAGGGGTCATCGTCACTACCCCACAACTCGTCGCCAGTGATGACGTCAGCCGCTCCATCCGAATGTTTCAAGATATCCACGTTCCGATGGCAGGATTAGTGGAAAACATGAGCTACTTCATTGCTCCTGATACCGGTACACGCTACGATATATTCGGAAGTGGAGGCGGTGAGAGATTGGCGGCACGTTATAACATTCCGTTATTAGGTCAAATACCGCTAAACATGGATATCCGAGAGGGTTCTGATAACGGAGAACCGCCCGTTGTTTTAGGCAGTGAGGTGTTAAAAAGTTATTATCGTGATATAGTAGAAAATATGTTAAAAGCGGTGAAGTTTAAAGTGTAGTTTTTCGTCACCCTGAACTAGATTCAGGGTCTAATAGGAGATGCCGAATCTAGTTCGGCATGACAATATTTTTATTTGAAGATTTTTTGTAGACCCTTAGTGATCGCATCAGGTACAGTTGCTATCCCCATAAACTCTGTCATAGTAAGAAGCGGATAGCTAATCGCAATGAAATATTTTGCATTCAATGCTTTAGCTTCTCCACCCTCGATCAAAACAGCATACGGTAAAATCTCTCCGTTTTGAGCTCCGATTTTTTTCACAAATCCGCTGGTACGTTTGTCAAGTTCGACAAAGGCAACATAACTATCCGCACCTACTTGAACGACCGCTGTCGTCCCTTTAGCCGCTTTTGCTTTTGCCACCAATTCAGCCGTTGAACCCGTACCCACAACATCCATATCTGCATAATACGGCATACTCATCATAAAATGGTAATCAGCCAATCCCGCAAATTCCCATTTATCGGCAGAATCTTTCAACGGTCCAAACGCTTTTTCAAGCGATGCCAACGCTGACGCTGCCGTCGCATGGCTATACTCTTTTTGCATAAATGCTTTTCCGAAATAAACAGGGTTCGCGATGCTGATTTGTTTATTAGCATCATCCACTAAAATACGCCCGACTGCCGCAAAACCACGTGTCGGTTTGTTTGCCATCGCTTTCATTTGCGCATTCGTAAACAACACAGTTGTCCCTGCATCCGTTGCCTTTGTACCGACTACTTCAAAGCCGACAGAAGCGAGTTTCGATTTAACACTATCGACATCACTGTAGGCTCCAATTTTATACGTAGCAACTACTTTTTCAATTTTGACCCCAGCTTCAGCTTCAGGAGCGGTTCCGGCACATCCGCAAAATCCGAGAACAAGTGCGCTCATTATGAGTGTATAGAATTTTCTCATTTCTCTTTTGCTCCTAATTCCGTCATAATTTTAATGATCTCTTTATCCAAAGCAACGATAGAATCATTCATTTTTTGATCTTTAATGCCCATAACCGCTGACCAAGTTTCAAGACGAGGCATACCAATCATAAGTTTATTCGATCCTTTTTCAACATACATATACATTGAACACGGCGCAAGCGCTCCTGCATCCGGACGCCCTTGGTTAAAAATACCCTCAGAAAATCGGAAATGACAAAGTGAGTAAACCCAGTACTCATCATATCGACCGAACTCGATATTTGCATCGGTCATAGAGCCTTTGATATCTTTGTATCCGGCAATGATATATTTGTGACTTTCAAACGCTTCTTCAAATTTACTTTGGAAATCAGATTTAAATGCTTCCAAGCTCGCACCACGTTCAAATGGCATTTCGAATGTCATCATCGGTTTAGCAGGAAGTGCTTTATAATCGACAATATGCACTTTATTTCCAATCTCAGTTTCAATCAGTTTGTCCAACGGCACAAATGATGCCGCAAACTTTGCACGCACATCTGCATCTTTAACACCAACGATATCGAGCATTGCTTCAGGAGTTACGTGACCAACGTAGGTTTTATTTTCACCCATTTTTTTATAAATATGTAAATTAAACGGAGAGAACCCGCCCAAAGATGGTTCTTTCATTAACAACGGTCCAATAAGCGAATCATTGGTAATTGAGAAAAATCCGAGGTTGTCCAATGTTGCTTTAAACGTTGGGTCAAAATCAGGATGTTTGACTTGTGCCCCTTTTTCGGTTTTAAACTCAGTTCCCCATTTGGTTTTATACGCATCGTTAATGCGCTCATGTGGATCAGAGAGGACAAAGCCCAATGTTGTGATCTTCTTATTGACCATATCCATATACACTTTCTCTTTATCGCCCTCACCGACATAGAACTTCGCCCCTTGAGCGCCAAACGCCATAGACGCTGCCAATGACAGTGCTGCCGCACCGATTAATAATCTGCTAAACATAGTATTCTCCTTCGTGTAATCGCATTTGAGCCGTGATATATGCCCCTGTATCTTAAGGGGGTATTTTATCACAAAGCCATCAAAAAAACGATAATAACAACTCAAAATATGTGAACTCT
>NZ_JAFLKV010000136.1 GCF_019163035.1 Sulfuricurvum sp. | reverse complement strand
TCCAATATTACGGGTATTGAAACCATCAATGTCAACCAAAGCACAACCTTGACAGGTACCTTGAATACAACAGCCGTCCATATTGCTACAGGAACTACACTTACAGCGGATGCATCGGTAGTAAGCGCAAAAGTGATCAATAATCTAACCACAAATGGTACAGTTGCGGTGACTAACCTACAGGGTACACTTGCGGCAGATCTCTCTACCATTACAACAACAACTATTGGTGCGACATGGAGCGGCAGTTCTGCTACCTTTACCGGTAATCTTGGTAACGCTTCATTAGCAGTTACAGGCGGCGTTATGACTACAACCGACGAAATATTATCCGGTCATACGGTGACAGGATCGGGAGCGCTAATTGTCAATGTGGATAGTGATTTAGCATTTAATTGGTCAAATATTAATTCTACGGTTAACGAAACCGTCAACTTTAGTGCTGGAATGACCTATGCCCAAAACTTATCAAGTGCAGATGCGCTTACTCTTGCCAGTGGTGTTACCGTCGATATATCGGGTGCCACTATTAATGGCGCAATTACGACATCGGTGACAGGTGCTGCCGGAAGCGAATCTCTAACGCTCAATAGCAGCTTTTTACATGCTACTTCGAGTATTGATTTAGCTGCATCCGCAGATACCCTTGCCATCACCTCCAATACTGCCCTGAGTGCTGCAGATTTTGGTAAGATACATGGCGTAGAAACACTAAATCTTACCAATTACACTGGAACTGCGGATTTAACATCAACGGATGTGAACGAGATCACAACACTTCAAACCGGAAGCAATGTAAATAGTATAACAATTGACTATGCCATGAATGTGACTGATACCGGTGGTACAGATACATTAACTCTTGCAGCCAACAGCATTGATTTAAGTGGAAAAACGATAACTGGTATCGAAACACTAGCACTTGGAGCTACAACAGGGACAACCCTAAATGCAACAGAAGCTAGCAGCATGAATATTACGGGATCAGGTACCAATGCCTTTAGTATAAGTGATAGTGGCGGTGCTGATTCTGTAAATCTAGCAAGTGACCTAAGTGGTTTTAGCGGAACATTTAGTTTCAACGGGGGCACTGGAAATGACAATATGACGTTAGACTTTACTAAATTGGGTAGCCTCACAATGGATGGTGGTGCTGATACCGATACATTAGCTCTTTCTGGGTTATCTGGCAGTCATATTACAGCTGCAAATATGAGCAATATTTCTAATGTAGAAACAGTGGATATTTCGTCTATTGATTTGAGTTCTGCAAGTTTAACGATAGATTTTAATGCGCTTTGGAATCTTGGGCTTACATCCGATTTAGCGCAAACAGGTGGTTATAACACCATTAATTTGGATGTTTTAGGGACAGATACAACTAATCTTAGCATTGCAGGGATGACAAGTCCAGCCTTTATTACAACGACCGGTGCTTATGATATTACCGATGGAACAAATACTTTACACATGATAGTGGCATAATTAATGGAACAACTACTCGAAACAACACAACCAACACACGATAGACTCCTTCTATCGTTCAAATACATCCTCGATTTTTACAATGGGGATGTTGAACTCAAAACGATTACGACCATCTTGGCACATACCAATGAGATGTTAGCGATTGAAGATTTACAACACGGTTCGATGGATTTTGGGCTCAATTTTGAGCAAACGGAAATATCCGAAGAGATTATCTATTCTCATATCTTTCCGTGTATCTTGACAAAAGAGGGGGCGAAGGCAACGATTCTTTTGGCGATTGAGGCAGATATAGCGCAAGTATTTGACGTCATTAGCGGTGAGCGAAAAAGGATTCCGGTTCCACTGTTGGTGGAGGAATTTGATACCATTTTGTATTTTTATAAAGATTTGAGTCACAAAAATATCTTGACCCATGAAGATAAGGGGAAAGGGTGGTTTTGGAAACATCTCATTGAAGCCAAACCCGATCTGATCAAAGTATCTATTTTGACCGTTTTTATCAACGTCTTTATTTTATTGGTTCCTTTGTATGCGATGAACGTCTACAACCGCGTTATCCCGAATTTTGCCGTTGAAACCCTTTTTGTTCTCACTTTTGGGGTAATTTTGATCTTTGTGTTTGATGCTTTGTTCAAGATGGTTCGTATCTATATTCTCGAAAACATGGGACGACGGATCGGAAGTACTCTCGAAGAGGAGCTTTTAAAGCGATTGTTGCTGATCCAAAGCCAACATGACCATCTACTCGCCGGTTCCAAAGCTAACCTTTTTAAAGAGATTGCCCAAGTGCGCGATTTTTTCATGTCAAAAAGTATCGCGTATGCCCTTGATCTACCGTTTGTCTTTTTGACATTGTTGGTTATTTATTTGATCTCTGCTGAGGTGGCGATCATTGCATTTGTTTGCGGGATACTCATTGTCGGGGTGAATCTTGTGTTGCAAATGCCGATTTTCACGTTGGGAAAAAAGCTCTTTCATGATGGACAGATGAAGCACAACTACCTTTTTGAGACGATCAAAGGGATAGAGACCTTAAAGCTTACCAATGCGGTGACAAAACGGCTCCATAAGTGGAGACAGCTCGTCAATTTTTACAATTATATTAATCTCAAAATACAAATGTACACCAATCTCGCGACCAATACCTCTTATATTATTATGCAGCTTGCCACCGTCTTAACGTTGGTGGTCGGAGTTTATCAAGTACAAGAGAAAAACCTCACCATCGGTGCGTTGGTAGCGCTTGGATTACTCGTTGGCAGAGCGATGGTGCCGATTGTCAATATATCCAATCTATTGAGCAAATACAAAGAGTTCAAAGAAGCCCTTGAATCGTTGAACACCTTTTGGCATATACCGCTTGAAACCCAAAAGCCGATCGATATCGGGATTAAACGGCTCCATGGCGAGATTGAGTTCAACAACGTCTCATTTACCTATGCGGGGACAAAACAGCCCTCTATTACCGGCGCGAGTTTCAAGATAAAATCGGGAGAAAAAATCGGTTTTATCGGACCGACCGGAGCGGGAAAAAGTACGGTTTTGCGTCTTTTAACCGGTTTGGATGCCCCAAGTTCTGGAACCGTTTTTATCGATGGCCATGAGATCAATACGATCCATCCCGTAGAGCTTCGTGACAATATCGGTATTATGCCCCAAGAGCCTTTTTTATTCGACGGAACACTCAAAGAGAACATCGAGATCGGTAAAAATATCGGTAAAGATATGTTGATCAAACTGTTGCGTATGACAGGACTCGAAGAGTTGGTAAAACGCTCCGGTGAGGGAGAAAATTTCCAAGTGGGAGAGGGGGGGACGAGATTGTCGGTGGGACAGCGCCATTTGGTAGGACTTGCGCGATCGTTGATTAATGACCCTTCTATCTTGATTTTAGATGAGCCGACCACGGGGATGGATGTGGGGCTTGAAAAAGAGATGATCAAACACCTTAAACCGATTGTTGCGGATAAAACGCTTATTTTGATAACCCACCGTTTTGCGGCATTGGAACTGGTGGATCGGGTGATGGTTGTCAACAGTGGTCGCATTGTCGCCGATGGTCCGCGTGATGAAATACTGGCAAAACTTTCGGGTGTTTCTTAATGATTTCCGATAGAAGGATTTAGCGAATTATGATGATAGAAAAAAAATGGAATTACTATATTACCGTCGTTCCCATCGGGCTATTTATACTAACTACGTTGCTTTGGGCAGCTTTTTCAAGTATAGATGAAGTGGTCAGAGGGGAGGGGAGAGTCATCCCCTCCGGTCAAACCAAAGTACTTCAACACATGGAGGGGGGGATAGTTTCCCAGATTTTGGTCAAAGAAGGGGATCGTGTCTCCCTGAATCAGCCTATGTATCAGCTCGAACAAGCCTCATTTACCGCCGATTTGAATGAAAAAGATATCGAAAAAGTCTCGTTACAAGCCAAACAGCACCGATTGGAAAGTTTGATTTATGATAAAGATCTTGTGTACAGTAGCGGCTTTAGTGAAAAATATCCCCAAGTGGTTCACAATGAGATGCAAATTTTTTACAGCGAACGGCTCAATAACTCAGAGCGACTCAACGGTGCGACTCAAAAAGTTGAACAAAAACGGTATGAAATTCAAGATTTAGAGGCAAAACTGAGAGATTTAACGACCGAATTGGATCTTGCCAAAGAAAACACGGCTATTTCTGAACAACTGATGAGATCGGGTGCAGGATCAAAAAAAGAGTATTTGGCGGAAATGGGTAAAAAACAAAATCTCATAACACAGCTTAACGGTGTTAAAAATCAAATTCCGGTGGCACAGGGGAAATTAAAAGAGGGGATGTTTGAACTCGGTTCGATCCGATCCGAGATAAAATCAAAAGCGCTCAACGAACTTCAAGATGTCCGGTTAAAACTGACACAAACAGCACAGCAAAGCGAAGCAAGTGTAGATCGTACTAAGCGGCTATTGATAACTTCTCCGGTGAATGGGATCGTTAACAAACTTTATTATTATACCATCGGCGGTGCTATAAAACCGGGGGATAAGGTGGCTGAAGTGACACCGCTGGAAGATGGCTTTATGATTGATGCGAATATTCGAGCTTCTGATCGGGGAAGAATCTGGATAGGGCAAAAAGCCAATATCGAAATTACTGCCTATGATTATGCTCGTTATGGCCGCATTGATGGGGAATTAGTTTCCATCAGCCCTGATAGCTATACGAACCAAAAAGGGGATATTCTCTACGCAGTTAAAATCAAAGCATTTAAAGATAGTCTGGGGCCAAATCTTCCAATTATGCCGGGGATGGAAGCGGGAGTTAATATAATCACCGGTAAAAAAACGGTGTTAAGTTATATTGTTTTACCGATTAAAAGAATCGGGCAAAACTCGATGCTTGAGCCATAAATTAGCCATTTTTAGTTATAATCTTAAACAGTATTTAATGGAGGAATTTAGATGTTTGGTATGATCTTAAAATTTCAAGCTTTTCTTGAGAAGTTGAAACAAAATAAACGGGTATGGTTTACTACATTGACATTAATCTCATTTCTTGGGATTATTGGTACCATATCGTATTTGAATACGACTACCAGCAGAGCAGCCCAAAACTTATATGAAGCGACCAGTACAAACTATTTTCTTGAAATTGACTCCAAAAGTAACAAAACCGTTGAAAGCATAACTCTTCTGGGAATCGCATTATTAGAAAACCCAAATTTTGTTGCTATCCTAAATAACCAAAACAACGTTGCAGGGATTAATGAACAGCTAAAAAGTATTGCATCTAAAATTAATAAACCCGATCAAACTCCGATTGCCCTTGAACTTTATAATAAAGATGGGATTAAGATCGCTTCGTCTCTCGCTGATGCACGACTCAATAGCACGCCAAGCGATTCGAAAGTGCTTGAACGGGTTCTAATCAGCAATGAAATGAACAGCGGCATTGAATACGATGACGGTCAAGTCTATTTTAGAGCATTTTTTCCGGTAGGTAATGGAGTCCTTGAAACCAAAAAATCGTTAAACTTTTTAGTTGATGATTATGCGGAGGGGAATAAAATATTTCAAGTCTTGATGGACAAAGATTTTCTTGATATGAAAAATGTTCAACGATACCCATTTAAAAAAATCGGTAAAGGAGAAATTTCGGTTCAATCAACAGTAGATGATGATTTTTTAGAAAAAATCACAGAATTAAACTTTGATGAAATCCTTGAAAAGAAATATATTTTGACTGAAGAGAATTTTATTCTTGCCAAGCCAATTATGAATGTTGATAACAAACGGATAGGGATGATTCTGATCAGTGAAAATATTTTGCAAGATGGTTCATTACCGAATATGACCAAAAGCATTACAACGGGGATTACTACGGCGGCATTAGGACTGGTCGTTGCGCTTCTTGTTCTTATGATCTAACTTATTACCATAAACCAAAAATAAATATTAGGATACGATAAAAATAATGAAACGCATTAAAATCCATAAAGCTTATTTTATTACTTGGTTATTTATTTTATATGTTGTTTATGTTAATTCAGAGATCCTAGGCACATTTTATATGGCAACAGTCATTTTTAGTAGTGCTATTTTAGGGTTTTTAGCGGTAGGGACACTGTACCAATTTGTAAGTGGATTTGATATTATGATGCTCGGGGGTACCTTTGGGGCGCTTGCGTACAAAAAAACCGGATACGAGTTTTATATCCGTAACATTGAATCGATTCTCCCTGCAAATATCGCCTATATGCTTGAAGCTCGTAAAAATCAACAAAAAATGCTTTTTACTCAAGATGAGTCGCGTGATATTATCGAGTGGCTAGAGGGAAAATTTAGCAAACAAAAGTCTTATATCAACTTTTTTATCAATACGTCTATGCTTATCGGATTACTTGGGACCTTTGTCGGGTTGGTTGAATCGATTGATAAAATGGGTCAAATCATTTTGAGTCTTAACGGTGATGTTGATATCAAAGATATTATGCAACAATTCTCAGGCCCTCTTTCGGGTATGGCAATCGGTTTTGGTGCGTCACTTTTTGGGGTTGTTTCGGCGGTAATTCTCG
Source organism: Sulfuricurvum sp. (assembly GCF_019163035.1). Classification (GTDB taxonomy): domain Bacteria; phylum Campylobacterota; class Campylobacteria; order Campylobacterales; family Sulfurimonadaceae; genus Sulfuricurvum. Next base: position 7,754 of record NZ_JAFLKV010000136.1, on the reverse strand, counting down.
GTTTGAACGGGTATATCCTTTTCCGTTATCAAGATACCCTCATCAGCGGTATTGAAGAGTGGTTAAAAGATAGAATTATCGATGTCGCTCCACAAGAAGGAACTTCAACAGGTATTTCATCAAGCTCCGATTTGACGGGACATCGTAAAAGCTTTCTCGATATTTTCTTGGAACAAATGTCAGATCTTACTGTAGAGATGGGAAAAATTTCCAAATCCAATGAGCGTTTTGATCAAATAGCCTCAACTTTTACAATGATTCAAACATCTGTTCAAGAACAAAAAAACTATTTTGCTTCAATGATCGAGATACAACAGAAATTTTTTATACAATCTGAATCGTTAACCAATACGATTATCAACTTGCATACTTCAGGTAATTCAAAACTCGATGAGCATAAAGCAATTTTTGAAAATCTTACACAAAATAATCGCACTATTGCAACGCAAAGTTACGAGAAGTTTGATGAGATGAATCAAAAAATAGCGATGATGGTTGAGCGCATGGAGAGAAATGATCATGTTTTAAATGCAATTTTATCGGTTAATGAGCGCACTTATGAGGAAGCGAATCGTATGCATGGTGAGTCTTTAAATGAACTCAGTGTCATCGCAGATAACATCCACCTCCAAAGTGAGGGGATTGATCGGGTACAAACAAAAATTGATTACACCAATCAACGACTAGAGAATGTACTAACGGCTCAAACTAAAGAATTTGAACACCATTCGCAAGCCTACCGCGTAATGATCCAAAATTTAGAAAATGTTGGCGGAAGTATTCGTGAGGGAATCACCCTCTTAGAAAAACACGCAGATACTCAAAAAACAGAAGCTGAAAAAGGATCCAACAAGCAGCTGCAACTGTTAAATTCGATGGATAATATAGCAGTATCTTTAGCGAGAGGAGAAGAAAAAGTCCTTCTCTCTCATCAAGCTTCTGCGGAGCAAAGCCGTGAAAATTCAGTAAGAGTGGCTCAAATTTTAGGAGAGCTCAAAGCGGGGATAGAGAGTAATAAACAAGCACTAGAGTCTATTTTTAGCCAAAACGAAAATATAAGCACCCAAGACGGTCAATTCCAAGCAAATGCCCTCTCTGTTCTGGAAAAAATGAGTGACGCATTATCAAATAACCAAATGCAGAATCAAGAGTTGTTGAGTATATCTGCATCAGCAAATCAAGAAACCTCTAACGGATTTTCAGAGGTTTCTAAATTTATTACAGAACTGAAGCAAGGATTGTCGGGGATTGAAAAAATCATTTCTGCTTATATCGAAGATCGAAAGAGTGAAGATATTCAGTTTACAAAAATAATGCAGCAGCAGCATACTAATATCGTAGGATTAGATGATAAAATCGATGAAGCTTCTATGGGGCTTCATTCCAATGCAGAAACATTACATAAGATTGAAAAAATCGTTTCATCTATTGAGACAAAATCTACTTTACGCAAGTCAAGAGAAGGGAAGAAAAAAGGCTTTTTCTCTTCCTTCTTTAAACGGTAATTTTGATTTTGGTAGGAGTTTAAATGGCTGGAGGGGGTAATAGCGATGATATGAACCCATTCATCGCATATGTGGATCTGTTTTCGTCTATTATTATGGTCTTGCTTCTCTTTGTACTGATTATGTTTGTCAATGTCGGTTATTACATCCAGTTTAACACCAAAGATAAAACCAGTGATGAGACCAATACCTCAGAACAACAAGAGGAAAAAGTTACAGAGGTAGTTCAGGTCAAAAAAGAAGATTATGAAAAGCTAATCCAAGCTGCACAACAGCGTGAGACAAACAATACCACCCCAGTGCAAGGGGGAGAAGTTGAAGGAAATTTACTCACTAAAAAATCGGATAAATTTGCAACAGCTGATTTTGTCGATAACGATACGGTAATCGCTTTTAAAAATAATGAATATTTTTTGAGTAAAGATATGGTTCAGGAAGTGGCTTCCTTTATGGAAAACAGGCTTAAAACAGATCCTAATGCGATGTTCTATCTCAGTGTTGGGGATTCGACTAAGCTGATAAGTTCCACTCAGACCAAACAGGTTTCATTGGGGAGAATTCTTAGTTTGAAGAACTCTTTGCAAGAGATGCCAAAGCTTCAAAATAAAATTAAAATTAGTTATAAGCAATCCAATGCTTCAAACTACCAGTTTGGTTACATAAAAATTGATGTTAAGTGAGGTAATCTGAATGATTATTAAATATATTAGTAGTTGTGCGGCAGTTTTTCTCCTTACAACTTTGGCTGTACCGTCGGTTGCAAAGGCTTCAAACGAGGAAGCCATGAAAACACCATCGCCGCTTCTAAGCCCTAGTTATGGTGTTGATAGTAATCAAACATTACCTCAAGAAATGTCGATGGAAGATGCCAATACGACGATAGAGATTCTCAATAAAGTAACTTTGAAAGATGCGGTAAAAGAAGCGATTGACGCAAATTACCGAGTAAAACAAGCGAAAGAACGGGTTATACAAGCCAATTATATGGTGCGGGAAGCATTAGGAGAATTTTTGCCCGATGTGACACTTTCTAATACGAATATGCGAAAACAAATGAACGGGTTTGATAAACAAAATTATGCACAATACGATTATTCTGCTTCCCTCAATTATAATCTTTTCTCATCGGGGAGAGATGCGGCTACACTAGATAAAAATAAAATTGTCAAAAATGAACAAGAAGAGAAACTGAAAGGGACGATGCAAGAGGAAATCAATAAAATGATTGATGCCTATTGCAGCGTTGTATTCGGTCGTCTCTCGGTTGAAGCCAATACCCGAAATTATGAAAAACTTTCAAAAATATATGAAATTGTTAAAATAAAAAGTACCCTTGGTGCGGCGACCAAAGGGGATGAGAGCTCTATTGCGGCAAGTTTGGCAAATGCAAAAACAGCAAAAATGAACACTGAATCAGCGTATAACAATGCAAAAGATTATTATGAATTTCTCATCAATAAAAAAGCAGAAGATCGTAATCCGTATGAAACTAGTTTTGATATTGCTTTAGAAGAGTTTGATCCTATTTATGAAAAGATTAAGACCAATAATACTGATTTGAATATCATGCGACAACAAATTGAAGAGAAGAAAAAAGATGTGTACATTGCTAAATCTACATCATGGCCAACGGTCGATTTTACGGCCTCGACAACAAGACGTTATCGAAATGATCTAAATAATGATGGCTCCTCTCCCACTATTACTGATGGAGAAAACTCTGATACATTATTACAAATTGTAGTAAGTTACGATATCTATACAGGTGGAAAAACAGAAGCTAAAACAGCTCGTACTATGAGTGAAGTAAGCGATAAAATCTATGATTTGGAGTATACTACTAAAGAGACTAAGTGGGATTCCCAAAAGCTCTTTAATTCAGTACAGACCAATACTAATACCTTGAAATCTTTGGAAAAAGAGATTGATGAGAGTCGAAAAATGGCCTATTCGTATTGGGAACGATTCAGACTCTCCAGTCAAGATTTGGTTATATTATTGCAAGCACAGCGTCAAGTTAATACGGCTGAACTTGAGCAACTTCGAAGTCAAAAAACTCGCATCATCGATTATTTCAATCTCTTAACTAAGCAGGGTAAACTACTCGAATATTTTGGCTACTAGTCATTAGAAGGATTTAAAATGTTGAAAAATATCATTTTCATAGTCGTATTTGGTGCAGTGATTAACGTCGGTGCAGTTGAAAAAGATTTGAAAAAATCTCCCGATGTCAAAGAGAAAGTTCTCTATATGAATAAAAAACACTACGATAAAGCGTTGCAAAAAAATTATGAAATAAGTAAAAAAAATAAAAAAGAGATGAAAGTTTATAAGCGAAGCGATGGCTCAGTCGATACCTTTCGGACGATAAATGAGGCAAAACATTGAGTGAAGCGGAGGAAAATCATCTTCATTTAATCATCAGTGGAGATCTTTTTTTAAAAGATTCACAAAATTTAGATGCGATAAGCTGTTATACAAAAGCCATTCAGCTCAAAGATATTAAAACGTGGGATAGAGTAGTACTTCTCCCTTTTTACAATAATCTCGCGATTGCGTACAAGCGTCAAGGCGATCTGCAAAAAGCACAGAGACTTTACGAGGAGGGACTCTCGATAGAGCCTAGATACCCTCTTTATTACTCAAATCTTTTTACGATCTATAAAATGCAAAATAGAATAGATGCGGCAGAGAAGCTTCTGCTGCGTGCAACCATGCTAGAGCGTAAAGATATGGGACATTTTATAGCTCTTGGAGAGTTGTATAAAGAGAAAAAAGAGTATAAAAAATCATTGAATATCGCTATCGAGTGTGTTAAACACTTCCCCAATGAATACGAAGCCCATCTGACCTTGGGTAACTTTTTTGCCAACATGAAACTCTACGCACAAGCGCTTGACCCTTACCTGGCCGCGATTAAAATCAATCCAAACAGTACCCGCGCCTATAATAACGTAGGGGTCGTATACAAAGAGTTGGGTCGCTATGATGAGTCCAAAGAAGCGTATCAAAAAGTGTTAACTATCAATCCTAATGATCCGGCAGTACACAACAATTTAGGGAACCTCCTGCGGTATATGGACGATACGGCGGGCTCAATCGCTCATCTCGAAGAATCGATCCGATTAAACCCCTCCTACGCGGATGCCTACAGCAACTTGGGGGCAGTCTATAAAGAGTCAAAAGCGTATGAAAAAGCGGAAATCTATTACCAAAAAGCGCTCACGTTAGCCCCACAGCATATTAATGCAAATTTTGATTTATCCCTTATCGAGCTTTCTCGCGGAAATTACTCTCTCGGATGGAAACGGTATGAATATCGTCTTCAAATGGTAGAATTGATCAGTAAACTTCATCACTATACAACTCCGATATGGCGAGGCCAACCGTTACGCGAAAAAGTCCTTATTCTCCAAAATGAGCAAGGGTTCGGAGATAACATTATGTTTATCCGCTATGTACCCACATTTATTGAATTGGGTGCGAAAGTCATTATTCGTACCCGTCCCGAGCTTGTCGAACTCTTTAAGTCTATGCCGAATGTTGCTATGGTGTGCAGTGAAGAGGATCCGATCCCTGAGCACGATTATTATCTACCGCTTCTCTCTGCTCCTTATCTTTTTCAAACGACCCAAGAGAATATTCCGCAGGTGTTCCCTTATCTAAGTTCATCGAAACCTTCTCCTCTTATTAAAAAAGAGGGAAAGCCTATCCTCAAAATCGGCTTGGTATGGAGCAGCAGCCGCACCAATAAAGATTTCAAAAACAAGTATATCGGTCTGGAATTTTACAAAAAACTATTCGATATAAAAGGGACAAAATGGTATTCCCTTCAAGCAGGGGGAGATGCTGATGAGATTAAAGCCCTCAACCTCGGATCGAAAATTACCAACTTATCAGAACACTTGAGCGATTTTTCGAACACGGCAAGCATTATCGAGTCCCTTGATTTGGTTATTACAACGGATACATCTGTAGCTCATCTGTGCGGTGCGATGAATAAAGAGGCGTGGGTATTGGTTCCTCGACCGGCTGACTGGAGATGGATGCAAGAGGGAGAAACAACCCCATGGTACAAAAGTCTTAAAATTTTTCGCCAAGATAAACAAGGATCTTGGGCAGCGGTAATTACTGAAATAGAAAAAGCATTAAAAAAGTGTTAAGATTAAAAAAATAGTATATTGCAATCACGATACAGTTTACCAGACATCTTATAAATAACATTTTTTAATATATATTGACACGTATGCTTTTAAGATGATACAATAAGCAAGTTTCATCTTAAAGGTTCTAAAATGTTAAATGATAATGCTTTTGCAGAACATAATAATGTATCGAAGCAGCTACAGCTTTCAATCACGCATACGATGGTAGCTTATCGTGCAAAAATGACGAATTATGAAATTCTATTGTGCCAAGAGATTAGTTCAATGGGGAAATTTCCGCTGATTGATGTAATGGAAAAAATGGCAGCTTTCAAGCAAACGGCTGAACATATCCTCTACAAAAAAGATTTCATCTTTATTTGATGTTGTATGCTCTTTTTGGTACATTCTTCTCTACTTTCAACTGCGATATTTAAAATCTTTACTACTATATCAAACATAATACTTACCACTAAGAGAAGGATCCAAATGAAACCATTAATTGTATCGGCGATATTAGTCCTGATGATGGGAGGGTGCGCTCAGCAACCGACCGCGACTCCACCACCTCCCAAAGCGTGTATGAGCGCAACGCAGCTCAATGCGTATGGGTATGATCACCTTGAAAAGGTAGCAAAACTGTTGCGTGAGGATAAAAAGAATATCGAGTCGTTCGAACTTTTCATTAATGCGATGAAAGGGACTGTGGACAACTATGCCGATATGATTAAATCGAGTCTCTATATCAGCAATGTGGTGAGATTTTTACCGATTCCCTATGCTGGTGAGGTTTCAAACACTACAAAATTGATCTCTAAGACGATATTGCATCTCGGTGGTGCTGCGAGTGCATTAAATCGATACAAAACCAGTTCGGATACATTTTTAGCGAATTTCGATAAGCTGAACCGATCCAACGTGAGTGGTGCAGAGATTTCAAAATTGGCGGTATACGCTGATAGCAAATTACTCGGGGATGCCAAAGCGCTTGAGAACTCTTTAAATGAGATATCTGAATCCACCTCAATGATGGCGGCAACGACACAAAGTATTGCAGATGCTCTCGATGCAACGGGAAATTATGTGAATCAAGCGAAGAACTTTGTGGGGCTGTCACAACCACAACCTAGTGGAGAAGAGAAGTCTAAAGTTATTCAAAATCATAACTCGATCAATACCCGTATGGGACAGCTGAACCAAAAAATCGCATCGTTGGAGAAAAGCGGAGAATCACATCGTTATAATATTGCAAAAGCGAGGGTTTATTCGGAGTTAGCGGTACAGCTGGAGAAATGATTTAAGATAGATTATTTTTCTGCCTCGTAATGAGGCAAGCTTCAGTGACATAGCGGCTAGCGTAGCCAAAGGGATGAAATTCCTTTGGCGTTCAATTTTAGGTAGTTACGCTTTTTTCATAAACGCGGCAACGAGGACAATGGTACTTCCATTGATTTTTCCCTCGATGTAGCGTGCATCATCGGTAAGACGGATATTTTTAACGATAGTTCCACGCTTGGCGGTGAATCCAGCCCCTTTTACTTCGAGGTCTTTGATGAGGGTTACGGTATCACCCTCGGCGAGGATTGTTCCGTTACTGTCGCGTTGAACGACGGCTCCGCCATCATCATTTGATGCTGTATTGAGCATTCCCGATTGCGCCCATACTTTGACATCGTCTTCGAGATACATCATATCGAGTTGATCTTGATCGCCGAGTGCTGATAGAAGGCGGTATGCCATTACTTGGACGGCAGGAACTTGACTCCACATACTATCTGAGAGACAACGCCAGTGATCGGCATCAAGATTTTGAGGATTAGTGATTTGGCTTTTGCACGTTTCACAGATATGGATCGATTGATCCACTGTCCCATCGCTCGGTGCAACCTCAAAAGAGATCAACCCTTCCGTAGCTCCACACAATTCGCAAATATTTCCGCTTCGTTCTTCAATACTCATAATAACACCTTAGTAAAATAATAACGCCATTATAGCGAACTGGGCATTTTATAAACACGGAATGTTCGAGATTTTGCCTTAAAGTGTGTTATCCTTGTCCGTAATTTAAGCCATACGCGCAAAGGAATCCGATGTCGCTCAAAGT
>NZ_JAFLKV010000111.1:5403-14410 GCF_019163035.1 Sulfuricurvum sp. | reverse complement strand
TAAGCGGTGCCGCGAGCATGAAAGAAGCACAATTCGATACCAATGAACTATTTTTTTCAATCACCGACCATGCGAGTACGATTCTCTCCGGTAATGATGTATTTGTAAATATCAGCGGATATGAGAAAGAAGAACTTATCGGACAATTTCATAACATTATCCGCCATCCCGATATGCCAAAAGTGATCTTTAAAATACTATGGGATCATCTCAAAAGTGATAAACCGATCGTCGCGTATGTCAAAAACAAGACCAAAGAGGGAGGATTTTATTGGGTATTAGCCGTTGTATTTCCTCTGAGTGAGCGTTATATCTCGATACGTATCAAACCGAATTCTCCTATATTTGCAATCGTCCGAGAGCTTTACTTTAAACTTTTGATCGCTGAGAGCAGAGGGGGGATGGAAGCAAGCGAAGCGATGCTCTTGGAACTCCTGCTCGAGTTAGGTTATAGTGGATACAATCATTTTATGGCAGATGCACTATTATCTGAATTGAGCAAACGGAAAGAACTTTTAACCGATTATAAATCAGATATTGAATACGTAGCCGAGTCCAATAATCCCTTGTGCGAAACGCTCAAAATTTTATTGAATCAAAGCCAAACATTAATGCGTCGATATGAGCATTGGTTCGACAAAATCGATATGTTCAAAACAGTCAAAACAACCTTTGAAGAAAAAGGGGTAGTTCTTCGCCATCTAGCCCGAGATATCGTCTTTTTATCCCTCAATGCCTCCGTAGCCTCTTACAAAGTCGCCAATGGAGGAGAGACCTTCGGTGTTTTAGCCAGTGATGTCCGTATTAATGCAAAAGAGAATGATAGACTCATCGGTCATATACATACATTGGCACAAACATTATCCGATACCCTTAATGAGCTCATTTTTACCGTATCATCACTACGTATTCAGATTGAGATGGTCACGTACTTTATCGAAGAAACGATGCAAAAAAAAGGTGAGATCTCACTCATAGAGTTAGGAGAAAATCTTAATGCACTTGTTTCCTTGGTATTAGTTTACAGTGAAAAATTGAATGATTTGCAAGTGAAAATGGATTGTTTTATCCAAGAGAGTCTTAAAAATCTCGATCAACTAGAACGACAAGTCATGTATCTTGGGTATATACAGGTATATGGGGTTATCGAAGCGGCAAGCGACCATAATGAAACGATAGATTTTGGGGGGATTTTTTCTCAGTTAAAAGAGTTGATCCGCAGTACTTCAGAAGAAATCACAGTGATGCTAAAACTAGGAAATACGTTTCATTCCGAAAATCGTCATTTAATACAAGAATCTACTAATATCAGTAATATAATTAATCAATTTCGTTTCGAAGCGGATACGATTAAAACCATAGCTTTATAACCCTATAATACACTTTTATGATAGTTTTATGATTTTAAACGTCTAAGATGTCAGAAGTAAAATACAAGTCAATTTTGGAGTAAAAAGATGATAACAATCAAAGATGTACAAAACTTTTCAAAAAAATTATCGATCCTGTATGTGGAGGATAATGACAAGGTTAGAGAAGAAACCGCTACGATGTTCAATCTTTTATTCGCAAAAGTTGATTTAGCGTGTAACGGGGAAGAGGGGCTTGCTAAATACAATAATGCCCCGTATGATATTGTTATCACCGATATCAATATGCCACGCATGAACGGTATCGAGATGGTTTTTCAAATGCGAGAAATAAACCCTGAACAAAAGATTATCGCGATTTCAGCACACGATGATCCTGAGATATTAATTAATATGTTACGTAAAGGGATAAGTACCTTTATCCTTAAACCGATCAATCTCGATGAAATGCTCAGCACCATCTATCCCGTTTGCCGCGATGCTTCTGCCCAAAGCGAAAATGCCAAACTCTTTGAAGAGCTGAACGAAGAGCGCAGAAAGTACCGAAATATCGTAGCAAAAATGATGACTCAACTCCGTACCGTCGAGATTAAAAATACTCAAATCGGTGAGCTTTATGCCCAAAACCATATCGAAGATCGATCTCAAATGCTGCAAGAATATTTTGCCAAAGACGAAGAAGATGAATATGGAAAAGTAGTTTTTTTAAATGATGATTGTCAAGAGTTGCGCGATATATTGAGTGAAATTCCTGATGAACTCTCACTTTACATCAATGAAAAAAACATCCAACATATCCATAAAACACGCGATGATGTTGCTAAACTTTCCAACATTTTATATCGATATTCCCCCTTTTTAGATCCGTTGGCAAAAAGTCTCGAAGAACTATCAAGCGTGATAGCTCAACAGCATGACCTGCTGGAAAAACTCGATGCAAAACCTGAACTTATACTTTCGATGTTTGATGCGATTTGTATTGATTTGAGTCTTTATGTTCAACGCTTTTCACTCGAGAGTATGGCGATGAAAAACATCCACCATATCCATCAGCCGACGACATTGAGCATACAGCAGATTATTGGTTTGATCACTCCTGAGCTTGCCGATGATGGTGGCGATATTGATTTCTTTTAGTAATATAGAGTTTCATCGATGAATAACCATTTTAAAACCTATTTTAGCGATAAAATCGGCAATAGTGAATTTGTCAACAGCCGAATATTCTCGATGATCAGCATGAGTTTCTCTCTTATATTATTATTAGTCGTTTGGTATTTTTCGGAAAACCTTTTTTATAATCGCGCCCAAGCAAAATTTGATCATCACGTTAATCATGAACATATTTCTCTTCAAAACCGTCTCCAAGAATATGAAAATACCCTTCGTGGAGGGGTGGGGTTTTTAAAATCAAGTGAGAATGTAACTCGGTCTGATTGGCATAACTACATCAAATCGATCAACATAGAAAACTACTATCCTGGGATACAGGGGATAGGATACTCTATCGTGATCCCACCCGATAATCTGCAATCCTTTGAAGATAAAATACAACGAGCAGGATATCCATCCTTTGAACTTAAGCCCAAAGGAGATAGACAATACTATACCGCTATCCTCTATCTCGAACCGCTTGATCGACGAAATCAAGCGGCTATCGGATTCGATATGTTTTCCGAACCTGTCCGACGTGAAGCAATGCAGCGGGCAAGAGACAGTGGAAACATGGCGCTCTCAGGGAAAGTTACTCTCATGCAAGAGATCGATAAAGATGTACAAGTCGGTGTGTTGATGTATCTCCCTTATTATGCCGAAGAGTCCGAAGTTAATACGGTTGAACAACGGCAAAAATTGCTTTTGGGATACGTATATGCCCCTTTTCGGATGGGTGACCTGATTAACGCGAACGTAACACACAAAGACACATTGATGATCGAGGTTTATGATGTTGAAAAAAAAGAGGAAGCGAACCTCCTCTACAAATCACCTAATCCCTCCGACTATCATTCGGACTATAGCACCCACCGCACTATAAATATGGGGGGACGTATCTGGCATCTACACTATAAGAGCTCTCCGGAATTTGATGCACTTTACAACAGTTTTTATCCGATTGCATTCGCACTGATCGGTTTGATTTTCTATTTTATGATGATATACATTATTGTTGAACTGTTGAAAAAGCGCGCCTTACTAAAATCACAAACCAAAGAGATAGATAAAAATCGTTCGTGGCTCGATACACTACTAAAATCATCGGTGGACGGTATCCATATTTTAGATTTTAAGGGGAAACTGATTGAGTTCAGTCCTTCATTTCTACAGATGCTTGGATATACGGGTTCTGAGGCTAATTTGCTAAGTGTTTTTGATTGGGAAGCCAAGAATTCAAAGCAAGATATCCAAATGAAGATGGAGTCATTAATCCAGAGCCCAATGACTTTTGAAACCTGTTTTTGTCGAAAAGACGGATCGATTTTTGATGTTGAAGTGACGGCACGCGCTATCGTTGATAAAGGCGAAAAATACCTATATGCCTCCGCACGAGATATCAGTGAGCGTAAAGCATCTGAACAAAATCTCAAAGAGACCCGAGAAAAACTCGAAGAGAGCGAGGCTTTTTATCGGACTATCTTCGGATCAGTTGATGTATCAATTGTCATTTTAGTGGACAACCGTGTTATCGATTGCAACAATTTAGCGCTCAACTTGTTTAATATCACAAAAGAGGAGTTTATTGGACACTCCATTTTCGATACCGTGTATGAGATTGAATGCCAAGGGCACTCACTAAATGAGCACATCTATATTGCAAACGATGGAGAGTTTAGAGCAACCCAGTGTACTTTGCGTTTAAAAGAGAATCCGGATAAGGTCAAAATCGTAGAATTCTCTTTTGCACAATTTGGTTCTGAACACAAAAATAAATTGGTAATGATTTCCCGAGATATAACAAAAAAAATCGAGAAAGAAAAATTATTTACTATGCATACTCGGCAAGCGCAGATGGGAGAGATGATTTCGATGATTGCCCATCAGTGGCGTCAACCGTTGGCTATTGTTAATGCGATTACTTCGCAAATGAGACTTAAAGCGATGATAAGGGACGATAACGATACTGAGTTAATTGAAAATTTGATGAAAATAGAGCAGCAAAGTTCTCATCTCTCCCAGACGATTTCAGATTATAGAGATTTTTTTCGTCCTGACAAACCCAAAGAGCATTTTAGTGTTTCTTCTTTGATTGAGCATGCATTAAATCTAATCGATCATACTCTTAAAACCCATTCGATACACATTGAAAACATCCATTTTGACAACCTAATACTCCACACATTTCGCAATGAAGTACTTCAAGTACTGATCGTGTTACTTAAAAATGCCCTTGATGCATTTGTGGAAAACAAAATAAAGGGGGGGGAGATTACAATCGGAATCCGTCCAGAGGGAAAATACTGTGTCATCACCATTCGTGATAATGCCGGTGGGATACAAAAAGAGGTTATGAATAAACTTTTTAGCCCTTATTTTACTACCAAGAATGAGAGTTACGGAACAGGTTTAGGACTTTACATGAGTCGCATGATTATCGAAGAGCATTGTGATGGATCGATCGAAGTATCCAGTGAAGATGATACCACTACTTTTACCGTAAAACTACCCTATGAGGATATGAAATGATATTAAAAGAGATGATTCGACAACTTTCCGAGTATGCGAAAGGGATGAGTGTCCTGTACGTCGAAGACGAAGCAATGATCCGGACTAATACCTCTTTATTGCTAGAATCAATATTTTCAAAAGTCAAAACAGCATTCAATGGACGTGATGGACTTAAAGCTTTCGAATTAGAAAAATTCGATATCGTTATCACCGATATCTTGATGCCGGAAATGAACGGTGTAATGATGATTCGACAACTTAAAGAAATCAATCCATCTCAACACTTTATCGTCACCTCAGCCTGTGAGGAGAGTAGTTATCTCCTTGAACTGATCAATCTCGGAGTAGCACAATTTTTACTCAAACCGATCCAAACAGAGCAGATCATCCATGTTTTATTGGAAGTGGTCACAAACATTTATAATCAACGTAAAGTGGATGAATTTACGGCTCAGCTCAAACAAGACTTACTCCACCAAACGACCCTTCTAGAACAGTATAAAGAAGCGGTTGACCTCTCCACAATCGTGATTAAAACCGATGTCCAAGGCAATATCGTCTATGTCAATGACCTTTTTTCACAAATAAGCGGATACACTCATAATGAGATTATTGAACAAGGACATAAAATTTTACGTCATCCTGAAGTGAGCTCAGAGTTTTATGGACAACTTTGGAAAACTATTCTTGCTAAACAAACATGGAGAGGGACGATAAAAAACCTCAAAAAAGATGGTGGACGTTATATTACCGATACCATGATCAAACCGATTTTGGACGAGTTTGGAAATATTATTGATTTTATCAGTATCAGCCATGACGTCAGTGAACTTTTTGATTTGAATGAAGAGATTTGGCAAACACAACATGAGATGCTCTCCTTGTTAGGGGAAGTAGGGGAGAGTAGGTCTCATGAAACAGGGAACCATGTCCGACGCGTTGCCAAATATACGAAGCTTTTAGGAGAGCTTTGCGGACTGGAAGAAGAAGATATTCGTCTCCTTTACAGCGCTTCACCGATGCACGATATCGGAAAAATCGGTATTCCGGATGCGATTTTGCTCAAACCGGGTAAACTCGATAACGATGAATATCACATTATGAAAACACATAGTGCCATTGGACATGATATTCTTAAAAATTCTGCCCGTCCGCTTCTTCAAGCGGCAGCTATCATTGCACGTGAACATCATGAAAAATGGGATGGAAGCGGCTATCCAAACGCACTGAGCGGTGCTAATATCCATATTTATGGACGTATCACCGCATTAGCCGATGTTTTCGATGCACTAAGCTGTGAGCGTGTTTATAAAAAGGCGTGGCCTATGGATGACATTATTGCCTTTATTTCAAATGAACGAGGGAGACATTTTGATCCCGATTTGGTCGATATTTTTATGAATCATATCCATAAATTCACTGCAATTGCCACTGAGTTTCGAGACTAAAGGAGAGAATCATGTCCAAATATAATGAGTTTAAAAATCTCTCCGTCCTCTACGCAGAAGATGATACTGATTTGCGGGAAATCACCACGAAAACACTTCAACTTGTAGTGGGAAAAGTATTTGCGGTGAGTGATGGAGAGGAGGCTTTAGCCATTTATGAAAAAAATCGTATCGATATCGTTATTCTCGATATTTATATGGCTTCGATCAGTGGTATCGATGTTGCAAAAACCATACGTCAGAGTAATGATAAAATTCCTATCGTGATCGTATCGGGATCTATCGCCACGGAGGATCTATTAGAAGCGTGCAAACTAAACCTCATCGAATATATCCACAAACCAATCGAGTTTAATGCCCTCATTAAAGTCCTCTATCTGGCAGTTGATAGGCTCAATGCACATGGAATGCTGATAGCCAAAATAAATGACTCCGTATCGTATGACTATTTTGCCAAAGGATTTGTTTATCCTGATGGTCAAAAAGCGGCACTGACAAAAAATGAAATCAATGCGATGGAATTATTGTTGAGTAACCGTTCTCAAGTGGTCACATATGAAACGTTTTCAAATGTTTTAGAAGAAGAGATGTCCGATGGAGCACTCAAAAACCTTATTTTACGTATTCGCAAAAAAATGCATGATGATACCAATCTGCGTAACTTGGCAAAAATAGGTTATTCACTGATTTAAACGATACTAGATAAGGCTCATATCGTCTGTTTTATGATACAAAGGAAGCTTTATCGTTATCGTTGCCTCATCATTACGACTGGATACTTCCAACATTCCGTGACAATGTTCCTCAATGATCATTTTAGACATATAAAGTCCTAATCCGGTTCCATAGGAATAACTTTTCGTCGTAAAATAGGGGACAAATATTTTAGAAATTACCTCTTCTGAAATTCCCCCTCCGTTATCTCTTATAACGATTATTCCAAACGTTTCATCCTGATCAATTTCTATACTAATAGTTCGGTTATAAATGTTATTCTCATCAAACGCATCAAGTGAATTTTTAAACAGCGTTATGAGCACCTGAATGACTTCATTTCTATAAATAGCGACCATCATAGGACGATGGATCGTTTCATTGACAACTACACCTTTGGTTTTCAACACATGATCAATCAAATCCAGAGTATGTACAATCAAATCCGATAATCGAATGGCTTCTAAAGGCTTATCCAGACGAAAAAAGTCTCGATAATCGCTTATCGTCTGAGAAAGATGCAGACTTTGTTGCTCAATTTTTATCAACGATTCCACCAGTTCCGTGTTTTCATTATCATTCAGCATCTCTTGAAGTCTAAATCGTGAGGCGATAGCATTAATAATTGCTAAGGGCTGACGCCATTGATGCGCGATCATCGAAATCATCTCTCCCATCTGTGCTTGACGTGCATGGAGTTTAAAAAACTTTTCCTCTTCCAATTTTTGAGTGATGTCACGCGCGAGCAAAATCAGCTTTTCGGCATTGTTTCCATACATTGCCAGAGTTATTTCGAGGACCTTGCTAGTTTTGACTTTCTCATTCAAAACCAATGTACATTGATCTCGGATAGTATGACCTTGGTAAGCATTGGATAAATGCATTTCAAAACTCTCAATGCTACATTCTATAATTCGGCTAGAATCTAAAATATCAGTTCCGATAAATTCCTCTTCCGTCGTTTCAAAGAGTGAAAGAGTTACCGCATTACAATCCACAATCCGATTATTTTCCAATATGATAATCGCTTTGTCTAACGATGCAACGATCGTACGATAAAATTGTTCGCTTTCGACCAGTTTCAGCTGAGCATTTCTAATCTCTGTTATATCTTGAACCGTCCCGATAGAGTTCAGAGGTTTTCCATCCTTATCAAAGGTGGTTTCGCATTGTTCCATAACATATTTGATTCTTCCATCGTTCATTAATAGTCTATGGACAATTTTATACTTTTCTTGTGTTTCCAATGAACTAAGATAAGCATCATGTACCATCTCTCTATCCTCAGGATGGATCCCCTCTACAAATGCCTCATACGTAGCTTCAAACCTATTTTGATCGATTTCAAAAATATTAAAAATTTCATCGGACCATGTGAGTTTATTGGTGATAAGATCTAATGACCAGTTCCCTAATTTTGCAATTTCCTCAGCTTTTTTCAAATTTTTGTTAATTTCTTTGTACTTTTGATTGGATTGTTCCAGTTGACGCAATACATTTTTGCTTTCGGTTAAATCTCTCACCGTCGAAAAAACATACCCTTTATTATCAAAAATAAAATAGTTTCCCGTAATTCCAACTTCGAACAAATCGCCATTTTTTTTCTTATGATGCGATTCGATTTGAACGACTTGACCTGTTTTTAAATGCATTAACAGCTCATCCCACCGATTTTGATCCACATTCGGATCAAGAGAAAGAATACTCATCGATGTCAGTTCATCATAACTGTACCCAATCATTTCAGATGCTGCTTGATTGACATGAATAATATTGGAATCGGTATCAATCCAATACAATCCATCGCCCGAG
>NZ_JAFLKV010000111.1:3458-5303 GCF_019163035.1 Sulfuricurvum sp. | reverse complement strand
ATTGACATGAATAATATTGGAATCGGTATCAATCCAATACAATCCATCGCCCGAGGTATTCATGGAGACTTCGGTCCGTTTCAATTTCATCTCAAGCTGTTTTTGCTCATTAATGTCGGCTATGACCGAAATAAAATACTCAACATTCCCATTTTTATCCCGTACTGCTGCTGCACTGAGTTGAGCCCAAGTAGGGGTTCCATCTTTACGAACATATCTTTTTTCAATACTGAAAGTATCCTCTACCCCTTCATAGAGCTTGTTGGCATGAGAGAGATCAAAATCTAAATCATCTTTGTACGTTATATCCTGAAAGGTAAGGGACAATAGCTCTTCGCGGCTGTACCCTAAAAAATTGCATAGCTGTTGATTGACACGAATCCACTTCCCGCTTGCATCGACATGGGCTATCCCTATCGCGGCTTTTTCAAATGTCAATTCAAAAATATTAGAGTCCATTATTGTCCCAAAAATTATATCTATACATGATTAGAGTTTATTATATATCTACTTTTGTAAAGTTGAAAAAAAAGTATACTATTGAGAAGGAGAAGTTAAATATATGAAGAAGAAATGATTGGTTACGAAGATAAAACTATCCTTGACCCAAAAAGGTCAAGAAAATAGTTATGAACAGTGTCCGCCGCCGCAACAAGTGCTAGCTTCTTCCACTTCAACTTCTACCGGAGTTGATTCCCAAACACCGTGTTTAGTGCAGTAACCATGCGCTACGAGAGTCAATTTCTTACCCGTTGGAACGATGTTGAAGGTTACTTCCGCATGGTTTTTCTCATTTCCGAGTGTTCCAGGAACAAAATCAGCACGAGCAAGTAATGTTTCACCATTGTAAAGTGCGATGTTAGCGATAAAGTGGTCGAAATCATCCGGATGAGAATATTCATTCCCCATCTTAACGGTAACGGCAAATTTTTCACCTTTTTTAGCGTTTGCTGCACAGTGGATAAATGGAGAGTGACGGTCTATATAATCTTTTTTCGCTTCACGATCTACGGTGCTGATGTCTACGTAACGATTGATTGTTGGCATGTTGGTTCCTTGTTGAGTTTAATTATGATGGGGTATTGTACTCCCCTAAACTTTTAACTTCTTCTAAATCAGATATTTTATCTCTGAATTAATTTTTTCCAAAGCAACCGTCATCCAACAGCATTTTTTAACCATCCAAGCGGTAAAATCGAGACTTTAAAATGATGAATGGATAAGTGATATGTTAAAACCTCTTTTGATTGAAATCGGTGTCGAAGAACTTCCGGCAGTTCCACTGCTCAAAGAGCTTGCAGAAATAGAGAAAAAATGGGTCGCCGTTTTGGAAAAAAACGCCCTTGTCGGCGAGTTTGAGTTCTACTATACACCGCGCCGTTTGGTACTGTGGCACCGCGAGTTCAAAACACGCCAAGACGACCGCGTCGAAGAGTTCTTCGGAGCACCCGTGGAGATCGCGATCAAAGACGGAGTTCCCACTCCTGCCGCACTTGGTTTTGCCAAAAAATGCGGCGTTAAATTCGACCAAATTAGTCGCGCTGAAAAGGGCGGTAAAGAGGTTCTTTATTTCTCTAAAACCATTGAGGGACGAGAGAGCACTGAAATTTTGGGTGAAATGATCGATACATGGATCAAAAGCCTGAGCTTTGGTAAATCGATGCGCTGGGGTTCAAGCCATGAGAGCTTTATCCGTCCGATCCGTTGGGTAAACGTAACCCTCGGCGAAGCATTAGTTAATATAGAACTCTTCGGTGTACGCTCATCCGCTGAGACGTATGTCCACCGTATCAGCCATTTCGAAGCCAAAAAAGTAAACTCTATCCATCACTATTTCGATCTCCT
>NZ_JAFLKV010000111.1:0-3358 GCF_019163035.1 Sulfuricurvum sp. | reverse complement strand
TTAGCTCTGGGTGAATCAGCCGAAGTAGCCCGTGCCATTAAAGAGCAGTATCTCCCAACTGGCGAGGAGAGTGCACTGCCGAGTACTATGCTCAGTGCCATCGTTGCCATGTCGATGAAAGTTGATACCCTCATAGGAATGTTCAGCATAGGTGAGATCCCGACCGGTTCACGCGATCCGTTTGCCCTTCGCCGCGCCGTCAATGGAATTATCAAAATTGCCGTAGCGCACCAAATCCCTCTCAATTTCTCTACCTTAATCGATCAACTCTCGTCATTGTATCCGCAAAGCAAAGAGTATAAAAAGAACGTAGAAACATTTGTGATCGAACGTCTCGCAGGTGCCTATGTCGGCGTCAATCCATCGATTATCCAATCTATCGTTGCCAAAGAGACTCATGTAGAGCTAGATGTCCTCGAAATCGACCGCAAAATACGTGCTGTCTCTTCTATTACATCCTCTGAATCGTTTATCGAAGCATTCTCCACCTTTAAACGGGTTAGCAACATCCTCAAAGACGAAGCAATGGACAAAGGTTTCAGCGTCAATGAGTCACTCTTTGAAAACAATGCGGAACGCAACCTATACTCTGCCGCAACGTCTGCTATCTCTGTGAGCTACGAAACCCTCGAAGAGCGTTTAGATGCATTGTTCGCTCTTAAAGCTCCATTGGACAACTTCTTCGACAATGTTATGGTTAATGCCGAAGATTTGAGCGTCCGTGCCAACCGTAAAGCATTGGTCGGAATGATCTATGCTGAGATTTATTCGATTGCCGATATCAAAAATATCACCCTATGATGTCATCATCATCGGTGCAGGAATAAACGGCTGTTGTAGCGCCTATACGCTCGCCCAAGCAGGTCTCAACGTCGCTTTGATCGATCAAGACGGTATCGCCTCCGGCGGTAGTGGTGCGGCGGGAGCCTTTATCTCACCGAAAATCTCCAAAGCGGGTGAGCTCAAAGAGATTATGGGTGAAGCTCACGCCGAAGCACTCGAATTCTACACAACCCATTTCCCCCAATTTACCCTCACTAAACCCCTTTTGCATATCGCAAACTCTCCCCAAGAATCAGAGAAGCTCGACCATTTCAAACGTGAGACCTCTTTGCATCACTCTGTGATTGATGATGAGTTATACACACTCCTTACACCTGAAGCCTCAGAGGATAGCTATATCTATTTTAGTGAAGGTGCCGTCGTCGATGCACAGGGGGTATGCAACGCTATGGCGGAGGGGATCGATTTTTATCCCCTCAAGGTCGAAAAGCTGATCCACAATGACGATATATGGCAGGTTGGTGATCTCCATACTAGACATCTCATCCTCGCCATCGGAGCCTACCCGAAACTTCTCCCAATCGATTATGTCGGATTGCGCGGTATTTGGGGTCATCGAATCGATATAGAAACGTCCACCCACATTCCTTGCATCCTACATCATCATGTATCGATATCTCCAATAACACAAGAGGGGATCGTCGCTATCGGTGCTACTCATGATGTCCATTATTCCCCGTTTTCAGGAGAGGTGTATGATGTGGAGCAGGGGAGAGAAATACTCCTCGACAAAGCCTCAAAAACATTAAAATTAAATAATATTAATATCTTAAAGGACTACACAGGATTACGTTCAGGGTCGAACGATTATCTCCCAATGTTAGGGAGTTTAGTTAATGCAGAAGAGACACTAAAAAAATATCCACATATCCGGCATGGAGAGAAAATTGATCCATCCGAATATATCTATTATCCGAATGTAACGATGATCAACGGATCTGGAGGATATGGTTTTGTTCTTGCCCCATATTTGGCAAAACAGTTGAACGAGTTTATTATTAAAGGAAAACCTATCGCACCAATCCT
This sequence comes from Sulfuricurvum sp., assembly GCF_019163035.1. Classification (GTDB taxonomy): domain Bacteria; phylum Campylobacterota; class Campylobacteria; order Campylobacterales; family Sulfurimonadaceae; genus Sulfuricurvum. The sequence goes on along the minus strand of NZ_JAFLKV010000111.1, from coordinate 1,489 downwards.
CTCACCCTCACGATTTTTCCCACGATGGGCAAAACGTAAATAATTTATTTACGTATCAATAATTTTCCCTCAAATACAACGTTTTTAGCCGATATCTTATAATTTAATATTATTTACCGTTACTTTAGAATAATAAATAATTCAAATGTGACTTTTCCGTGACTTTTCTGTGACTTTTTTTTTATATTATTTTCATTTTATTTCACAGGAGATACCGATGTTTGGTCATAGCAAGATAGAAGCTTTAAATGAAAAGATAGATGTTTTGAATCATGAAAATTCTCAATTAAAGAATGCATTATTAGCCTTAGAAGAGGAAAACAGTGCTCTTAAAGAGCGTGTATTAACCGAAGAAAATCATGCAAAAGAAGGCTTACTCAAAGCATCGCTGATCGATTTGCTTTTTTCTGGGTGCACCAACAATATTCCTATAATCCAAAATGATTTTTCCGTAAGCGTTGATCTACTTCATAAAATGCAAGACCATTCTAAAAATTCATCTTTAGGATCGAGAGAGAGTATTTCGGATATTTCCAATAATCTACAGAAACTGATGATTTCAATCGGTGAATCAAACGATGGTGTTCGACGTCTAACAAGTGGGATTAACGATGTATCCGCACTAATGATGCTCATAAATGATATTGCCGATCAAACCAATCTTCTTGCCCTCAATGCTGCCATAGAAGCAGCGCGTGCAGGTGAACACGGTCGTGGTTTCGCTGTTGTTGCGGATGAAGTGCGCAAACTCGCTGAACGTACTCAAAAAGCGACCAAAGAGGTAGAAATAACTATCAACTCTCTCAAACAAGAATCTTCCAATATCCAAGAATCATCTGAGTCTATGACACTGATAGCAAATGAATCAGAAAGACTTACCTCAAATTTTGAGTCAACCCTCCAAACGTTTGCAGAGGATGGGGAGGTAATGACGGCTTCCATTGATCATATGCTCGATAACACCTTTATTGGTCTTGTAAAACTTGACCATCTACTTTTTAAAACCAATGCTTACATAACGATGATTCACCAAGATACCTCAACCCATTTTTCAGATCATCATGAGTGCCGCCTCGGAAAATGGTACGACAATGGAATTGGAAAAGATCGTTTCTCTCACACCCCGAGCTACAAGGCAATGTCACTTCCCCATTCACAAGTTCATCACCATATTATTGACGCTGTAAAGTGTCTAAATAGCGGTTTATGTACCGAATCAACTAAAATCATTAACGATTTCAAAGCAGCGGAAGCTGCCAGCCAAGAACTTTTTGTTTTACTTGATAAACTACCTTCGGAGCGTTAAATCATGAGCAATATCCCTCCTCTTGAACACTTTGACCCGATGGAAATTATTGTTAACAATACCGGAGCATTGGTATATGTCATTGACTTAGCAACCTATGAGATATTGTACGCCAATGATCGATGTAAACATATATTCGGTGAGATAGAGGGAAAAATCTGCTATCAAGTATTACAGAATAAT
>NZ_JAFLKV010000090.1 GCF_019163035.1 Sulfuricurvum sp. | reverse complement strand
TCAATCGCGAACGCACTTGTTCCCAAAGCCATTACAGCGACTAAACTAAGTTTTCCTAATTTCATTCATTCTCCTCAAAAAAAACCGTTCAAAATAAGATTAACTTATTCCGAATCATGTGGTAATCATAACAATTAATTCTTAAACATTTCTTCTTTCATATTCTTTTTTATAATAAATAAACAAATTTGTAAGAGTGTGAGACAAAAATGTGATAAAAAGCGTCAAACGCCTCAATAAGGTCATTTTAGCAGTTTACTATATTATAAATATAAATGATTGGATAATAAAAAGGAATGTTAAAAAAAGTTTTTATTCCCGAAAACGGGAATAGAGAGAAGATTACCAGTTACGGATACGAATATGACAAGAGGTACATTGTTTGAGGAGTTGGCTATAATCGTCCAAAGCTTCATCCATCCGTCCCGCTTCGATAGAAACAATCATATCATCCGAATAAAGACGGAGCATTTGTGCTGTTTTTTGAGCAAATTTATACGCATACACCTGATCTTTTGGGAGGATAAATTTAATCTCTTCGCTTTCAAGTGTTTTAAGGGTACCTTGAAGCTTTTTAATCCCTGTTTTCATATCTTCTGTTGAGCTGTATAAGCCACCTCGTTGGATATCCTCCATAGCATCCAACATCGTACGCATATCTTTCATCAGCATACTTCGATGGTCTTTCCCAGCTGCATTAAGCGATCCTGCCATTAAAAATGAAAGAGCCAATAATGTAAAACTTTTTTTCATAACAACCCCTTTTAGTATTGGATAATTTCTTTGGAATATTCGGTGAGCTTAACCGTTTTAGCCGATATAGAAACCAATTTTTTGGCTTCTACCGGTCCATTGTAGAACTCTTTTAATTCAGGACGAAAACTTTTGAAATAATCCTGAAATTTATCCGAGCCTAAAATGCCGACAGCCCAAAGGGTATCATCTGCCGCATGTTCGAGAACAACAGCATTAAGTGGTTGTGTAGCCGCACCTCCGAGCACTTTTGCACCCGCTCCCGCATCAAATGCTGAGAGATGGGAAGAACAGACGATAATGCCACTTTTATCATACGCCATCGTTTTTTTCGCCGTAGGGACATAGGTGATAAAACTGTCATTCGGAGTCGGATGGGTCATTTGATGGGTACAAATCGCCACATAAGAGACGATAGTTCTATCTTTTCCGACACCACTTTTCCACATATATTTTTCACCGTTTTCAGAGGAAAGTTCAACATCTTTTCCTGTTGCTTTCGGAAGGTTGATCAACATACACGGGGTTGACGCATACGGATAATTGAAAATATAGGTTACCTCTTTTGCAAGCTGTGAAGCCTTGATCGGTTTTCCTACCGCATCCACTAATTGCGCTTTTTCGTACGCATTAAACAATGTACCATCCGCCGCATACAGATTCCCTCGAATCAATGAGGGGCTAACCGCAATAACCGTTGCTCCGGCAACGACCTTTAAAAAATTTCTTCTATCCATGATATTGTCCGTCTGAATTATTTTGAGTAGTTAGTTTAGCAGAATTTTCTTTTACTCTCCGAGTGGAGAGTAAGATAACTTGTATTAATTAAACAAGTCGCGCATTGCGCCTTTGTACCAATCATGTGTTGCTTTCGCAAGACCGGTAGTACGGAATTTTCCTGTTGTCTCATCTTTTGGAACAGAGCCTTTAGAACCGATAACCGGACCTGCAACCATAAATTCATGATTAACCATAATTGCTTCTTCAGGGTTTTCTCCAACCATTGAATAACATACATTCGCACTTTTATACGGAAGTGCTGATGCAACACTATAGCTTTTCCCGTGAAGAATGTGAGCAATCTCTTTAGCACACTCTTTGCCCGACCAGATAGCCGATTGACCACTTGGTGGAATTGCATGTCCAACAACGTCACCGACTGCATAAACTGCTTTATCCGTAGCCGTTTGAAAAGAGACCGGTTTTTCAGGGCTGGTTGCCATTTTAACTTTTTTGAATCCGTCTGGAGTTGTTGCAACACCTGCCATCTCGATAATCGGATTTGACATATTGTGAGGAATAAAGTTGAAAACACCGTATTTAATAGTCTTAGTCGTTTTCGTCCCTTCAGTATCGTCTTTATCTTTAAATACAGTTTGAACGTAAGTTATCTCTTTTTTATCAAAATCAACATCAGAAATCTTACAGTTACTTTCGTGGACTACAGCACCTTTATTAATTTCAGCCCATGATTCTTTGAAAGCTGCACCTTTAGCAATCTCAGCTGTTTCGTTAAGGATAATAACTTTACCGCTTAATCCCTCTTTTTTCATGTAATTCGCGATCATACTTGCACGCTCAAACGGTGCCGGAGGACAACGATATTTACCGGCTGGAACCGTGATAACAACATCACCGTCTTCCATAGTTTTAACCAAACGATCTAATGCTACGTGCTCGCCGCCTGGAACCAATGCCGCAGGAGCAGCACGACGTGCTTTTGCGATTTTTGCATCTGACCATGTTGGGAATTGCCCTTTGTAGTTATAGTCAATACCCGGTGCAAGAACCAAAATATCGTAACCAACCCCACCTTTAGAAGTATAAACCACTTTATTTTCACGATCAATTCCGGTAACAACTGCGGTCAACATACCATAACCGTTTTTCTCTACCGCTTGAGAATAGTCATGTGTCAAAGTACTAAGACTTACACCCTTGATACCGCCAAGATTACAGTTAGAAAATGGGCAAGACATAAAGCTGTCATTTTTCTCGATAATTGCAACATCGAAATTAGGATCGATTTTTTTCAACTCTTTAGCAACGGTCAAACCGCCGAATCCACCACCAATAATAACAACTTGATGACGACCTAGCATTTTGCCAGAAGCTCCTTGTGCTGCGGGGGCTGCACCTGTTGCGGCTGTACAACCGGTTACGGCAGCAGCTGCCACACTAATACCGGCAAATTTAAATAGGTCACGTCTTGAAATGTTCATAATGATTCTCCTTCATTCTATGCAATATCATTGCGAAATTTGAAATGTCGCTGAAGACATAATAATCGTGTTAATCTTAAATACATATAAGAAATAGTAAAAAAAGTAAAAAATAACCTAATAAGATATTATTATATGATTTTAAGTGATATAAATGTGATATGACGAGAGAAAACGTATTGTATGATATCATATCGTTATGTTTAAAAAAGGGATTTTGAATGAAAATTGAAGAGTGCCATTCCTTAGCGGAAGTTCGCAGCTATATCGACCACTTAGACGATCAAATCGTTGAGCTTATCGCTGCTCGAAACGGTTATGTCAAACAAGCCGCCAATTTCAAACACTCACTTGAAGAGATAAAAGCCAATGAGAGAATGGAAGCGGTAATGGATCGTGTCCGTACTCGTGCTATGGAGTTCGGCGTCTCCCCAAACCTCCTCACCAAGCTCTATTCTATTATGATCGATGCAATGGTTGAAGCGGAAATTTCAGAATTCAGAAATGCGAAGTCACTTTAAAACCGTGTCACTTCGCCTCGACAGATTGCCATAACCACTTTTCCTTTTAACGTCTCGTTTTTATAAAGACTGTGGTGGTGCGGAACGAGATTACTTTGTGATGGATCAAATACAATAAAATCACAAAGTGAGCCAACTTTAATTTTCCCTCCCTCTACCCCTATCTGTGCAGCCGGAGCACGGGAAGCGACCTCTACTAATTTCGACATATCAATCAAATCGGTCGCAATGAGATAGGTATACAATAGCGGTAAATACTCAGCTATGGACGTTGTCCCGACGTGAGCATCATAAAACGTAATATCTTTATGTATATCGGAGTTTGGCTGATGCAATGCGCTAAGGGAATGGATATCGCCACATTTAAGTGCAGCGATCAATTTAAGACGCTTTTCCTCATTTACAAGTGGAGGATTGATCTTCGCATCGGTATCAAACCCCAAGCATGCTGAATCGTTTTTAAAGAGGTGGTGGATCGATACTTCACACTCAACCGAGACACCGTTTTTGCGTGCCTCACTGATCAACTCGATAGAACGAGGTTCTTTAATGCTTTTAAATACAACTTTTACCCCAAAATAGCGAGCGATCTCGATCATCGATGCGACATGAACCACTTCCGAAATCGGAGGAATCCCCGGCAATCCAAGCTGAGAAGCAATGGCACCATCCGCCATAACTCCGCTCTCGATCAAACTTTTTTCTTCCGCTTTATAGAAAAGGGCTTTATCTGCCATTTTTGCGTATTGGGCGATACGACTGATGAGATTGTAATCGTGGATGGTAGATGTGTGTACTGCGACGCACCCTTTTTTCAGCATAATTGCGATATTGCTCAAGACTCCCGTCTCATTTAGTGCGCTTACCGAAGATTCAATGGTCGCACCGTTTTGTGAATACCGGTGCTGTTGAACAAACTCCAAGGTGATCTCATCATCAATACGAGGCACCGTATCACTCGCCAATACCGCCATCGTGATTCCACCGTTAAGTGCACGATAGGAAAGCTTTTCGAGGTTGGTACGGCTAAGCTGAGCATCTTTAAGACGCACGTCGGTATCGACAAGCCCTGGTATTAGATAACACCCCTGGGCGGATACTATTTCACCGCCGCTTAGATTTTCTCCGATCTCAGTAATGATCCCCTCTTCAATCCGAACATCGCCGCGACGTTCTCCGTTGATATCGCAGATAATTGCCCCCGTTATGATCATAATCACTCCCGTTCGCTATAATTACGCAATTTTAATCTAAGTAACGTTTAAAAAGGGTTAGAGTGTCTAAAATCATTCTCTTAATCTTACCGATTATGGCACTTATGGCTGAACCCTCATCGTATGAACAAGGTAAAAATCTCTATTTTTCCAAAGGATGCAGTGGCTGTCACGGGGTTTCAGCGAGTGGAACCAATCAATACCCTGCCCTTGCCTATCGCCGTAAACCCTTTTTGATGAACAAACTAAAAAACTATCGTCTAAAACTAGCGACTACGCAACAATCTCAGCTTATGATCCCATTTGCGATGGGACTTAGCGACAAAGAGATTGATGCATTAACCACTTTTTTTAGCGAGTATCACGAAAACAAAAGCAACTACAAACCTGATTTAGGGATCAGAGGAGACGGAGGATCATGAAAGTATTAGTCAGCGCACTCGAACATTCGGCAAACATCCATTTAAAATATTTGGTAAAAGAGCTCGGAGAGGAAGTAATCTTATCAGGAATTTTTGATAACGCGCTAGGGGATAGTATCGTCGATTTGCGCTCCACCTCGGTGATGGGATTTGTCGATGCACTCACAAAACTCCCTTTCTTCTTCCGCCTCAAAGATCAGATGGTGGAACTAGCGCATGATGCCGACAAAGTCCTCCTCATCGACTCTTCAGGGTTCAATCTCCCTTTAGCCAAGGCGATCCGAAAACGCTATCCTGCCAAAGAGATCATCTACTATATCCTCCCTCAGGCGTGGGCATGGAAGAAAAAGCGTATCCCTATACTCGAAAAAACGATTACCAAACTCTGTTCTATCCTCCCATTTGAACCCTCATATTATTCACCCAAAGCTCCTATCGAATATGTCGGGCACCCTCTCCTAGATGAGATCACCATCCGGAAAACAGACCTCGCCCACAGCGGAAAAATCACCTTTATGCCCGGAAGCCGCCCCGGAGAGATCAAACGACTTATGCCAGTTTTCCGGGAACTGCGTCCTATGCTTAGTTCACGTGCCCTCATTGTCATCCCTCCCCATTTTAGTGATGAAGAGATACAAGAACTCTACGGGGATATATCAACATTCGAGATTACCCATGAGGCTCATCAAAGCCTAGCTGATTCAGATTTCGCCTTTATCTGTAGCGGTACGGCAACGCTCGAAGCCTCTTTAATCGGTATCCCGTTTATCCTCGCTTATATCGCCAAGCCACTCGATTATGCCATCGCTTCGAGGCTGGTAAAGCTTGATTATCTCGGGTTAGGCAATATTTTATTTTCCCAAGCGTACGGAAAATCACTTCATCCTGAGCTCATCCAAAAGGAAGTTACGGCTCAAAATCTGTATAATACGTATCAACAAATGGACACCATCGCATTTTTCAACGATGCTGCACGATTGCGTGACCTCTTAAAACATGGCAGTTCCGTACGTGTTAGCCAGATTATCAAGGATACTAATGCTTAGAATTTTTTCATGGATCAAAACCTCTAGTCGCACATTTACCGATGAAAAAATCATCCCATACGTCTTTACGTTAGGTGATGGGCCAATGCTTTTTCGTGATCTGCTTAAAACCAATAAAATGTATCAAGAGGGATTGAAACTGGAGGGAAAAATACCGGGATTTCGCCTCAGTATCGGACGAAGCTACCTCGTATTTATCGGACTTTGGCACCTCTTTATCCTCCCTGTATCGGTTGCATTTCACCCCTTCTTGGCAAAAATAGACTGCCATCTGCTCATCGTTATGGCAATCTTGTTTACGGGAATGTTTTTCGCAACGTACGCTATTTATAAAGAGTACCTCATCGATACGGTTGCTTTGAAAATTATCAAAAATGGTTGGGAAAATCATTTTCCCCACTTCGATTATGATCTTCATGCCAAAGAGGTTGCAAAAATTTATTCGGAAGCATTAGAAAAAGAAATCCCTCACAAAAATATGCAGCTCTATATTTTGGACAAATTAGTAGAGAATAAATAACCCTCTAAAAGGCATAGATCACATCAAACAATGCCTTATTGTCCGGTTGTTCCGTCTCTAAACTTTTCGTGACACTGAGTGATGTTTTCATTTTTTTATTGATTTTATGTTTATGTGCCAATTTGATTTTTTTGTTGGCTCCTAGTGTAGGATCAGCACCCTGAATTAACATGTAGGACGCATTAATCGCCGTATCTGTACCATCGCTATAGTTAATCCCCGTCGTATAACTGTAAGGGTTTCGGTACAGTGTACCCTCCGACGCAGGGGTATCCAGCAATGTATAACTCCCCTCCGCAAAAACATTATAAGCATCATTCACGGGATAAAGCGCTTTAAGCATACTTGTATATTTCAGTGGGTCAGTTTGCTCATTAGCCGTATTGAGAGGTATCGTCACATTTTCTGAAGCATTTAAAGAGAGAGAATCCCATAGTTTTTGACGATACTGAACCAAAAGATTTGTTTTGCCTACCGGAGGGGTATTCTCGGATCGGTCTTTTATGTAAGCGCCTTGAATCTTTGCTGAAAACTGCTCAAATGAATATTGGGCACCCATGGATACCGTGTCGGTAGTCGTATTTTTTTTCAAATCATACTGTAAAATAGTACCACCGACCCCAGATAAAGGGGCATTTTTAGAGAACTGTACTGTTTTTTTATTGCATTCATTCTGATGGTAAGCCCACGTGGGAAGCGACTTATCGCAAAGGGAAATGGTAGTATTATCCGCACCACTCAATGCCGTCGTGAACATTATCAAGATGACACAATTACATCGCACCTATAAACACCCAAACTTTACTTTTTATATTTTCCCAATATCCCGATAAACGAAGGGATATTTGCCGCACCGTCATACCGACCGATCTTTTTACCGTTCGCATCTAAAAAATGAAATGTTGGAGTCCCCATATACCCTAGCCCCTCAGGGATAAAATCGTTATGAATATCGATATGAACAGGGATGAAGTTTTTATGTACCTCATTAATAACTGCATTTTCTTCAAAAACGATGTCACTCATATACTCACACGCAGGACAATTTTCCCTTGAGAGCATCAGCATAACTTTTTTCTTCTCTTTTTTCGCTTGAGTCAATGCCGCCTCATACGACGAAGCCCATTTGAGTTCAGCATAGGCGAAACTTGCCATCAGTGAAAGTGCTAAGATTATTTTTCCCATAATTATTGTCCTAAGTGTTTAATAAATTCTTGCGGCTCTTTGAACCCTATGATGTCAGCATCTTTTTGGCGTGTTCCGTTTTCATCGAAAAACAATATTGCCGGAGGACCGAAAATTCCAAATTTGCTGCTGATCGCACGTGCCGCTTCATCGTTGGCAGTGAGGTTAACCTGTACCAAAACAAAGCTGTCCATCGCGGTTTTAACACTCTCATCGCTAAAGGTTTTTGCTTCGAGTTCTTTACATGCGGTGCACCAATCGGCATAAAAATCGACCATCACACGTTTCCCTTTATTTTCTGCCAAAATAGCATTTAACTCTTCGATAGAGGTGATCTTTTCAAATTTTTTATGCTCTTTTACCGAAATTGTCGCAGCTTGTGCTTGGGCAATAAATGGATCAAGCGGATGTAAAATATTTTTAGCCCCAGCCATACCTCCGACCAAGAGGCTAATTCCATACAATAAAATCATAAATCCGAGAGCTTTGACATTTGCACGAGAACTCCATGACGGATGAGCTCCTAATGGCTCCAAGGCGTTCATATTGATCGCTACAAATACCGCTAAACCACCCCATAACAGTAAAGTTGCATTTTCATCCAACACACGCCCCATCATCCATATCGCAATACCAAGCAACATGACCCCGAATACCGCTTTGATGACATCCATCCACATTCCCGGTTTCGGCATAAAGCGACCTGATGTTGTCCCCACAATCAATAGTGGGATGCCCATACCGATAGAGAGAGAAAAGAGAGCCACACCACCGAGCAGTGCATCACCTGTTTGCCCAATATAAATGAGTGCTCCCGCCAACGGTGCGGCAACACACGGTCCAACGATCAGTGCCGACAAAAATCCCATGATAGCGATCCCGATTACCCCTCCGCGCTGAGAGCCCAGCTTGCTCAGACGTGATTGGATAAAGTTAGGAATTTGGAGTTCATACAGATCGAACATCGATAGTGATAAGAGGACAAAGATAAGAGCAAACGCGGTAATAATCCACGGTGTTTGAAAAGCGGCTTGGAGATTTGCCCCAAATAGACCCGCTAAAACACCTGCAATTGTATACGCCACTGCCATAGACAATACATAGACAAGAGAGAGTAAAAAAGCTCGTCTAGTCCCCATCCCTTTACCTTGGGCAAGGATAACCGAAGAGATAATCGGAATCATCGGGAAGACACACGGAGTGAGCGCCAATAACAGACCGAATCCGAAGAAACTCAGGATAATAAACCAAAGGCTCCCCCCTTTGATCACTCCTGCGATTTGGTCTGTTTCGGACTCTTTAACCTCTGCTTTAGGTGTAGGAATCGGGGCAACATCGATGGCTTTGGTCTCCACTGCAGGGGCTTTTAGGATAGAAGATTCACTCATCGGAACTTTTGATGCGTCCAACGTCACTTCCAACGTTTTTTCCATCGGTTCATAACACAATCCCGCTGATGAGCACCCTTGAAAGGAGAGTTTGATTTTCACCTTTTTTTCGCCACTCAACTCTTTGGTTTTTAACAACGCGATACGGATAGCCGGTGAGGATTCATACACCCTCTCCCCGTCAAGCTCAATAGCTTCAACCATCGTGACCGATTTAAAATCAATCCCATCTTTTTTATCCGCATCTTCTACTTTGAGCTTATCGGCATAAATATGAATCTGATCGCCCATAATCATCTCTACACCGATAGTTTTGAAATCAACCATTTTGGCAGAGGGCTTGAACGCCTCATCGGGTTGCAGAAATCCAACTGCCCAAATATTTAATGAAATAAGTAAAAACAATAGTATACGCATATTTTTAACCTTCTTAAAAAATCATCTCCATTTTATCACAATTAACTGTTATGAAACTCAGTGAGAAACATTGTTATTATTTTTCAGCTTAGACATAGCCGTAAATGCTACACTACCCGCAACTTTATACGGAGCCTTTTATGTCCAACCGTCTCGCCCTTGAAGATTCACCTTATCTGCAACAACACAAAAATAACCCGTTAGAGTGGTTCCCATGGTGCGATGAAGCGTTTGATAAAGCTCGAACAGAGCACAAAGCGATCTTTATCTCTATCGGGTACAGCAGCTGCCATTGGTGTCATGTGATGGAGCATGAGGTATTTGAAAATCCAGAGATTTCCGAATTCGTCAATCAACACTTCGTCTGTATCAAAGTGGATCGCGAAGAGCGCCCCGACATCGACAAACACTACCAAGAGCTCCATAATCTCCTCAACCGACGAAGCGGCGGATGGCCACTCTCTATTTTCGCTACCCCGCAGAACAAACCCTTTTATGCCGCTACCTATATACCACCCCATAATCAAAATCAAATGATGGGGTTTAGCGAGCTCACTGCCATCATCGCCGAAAAAGTGGCTCAAAATGACGAAAAACTGTTCCAAAATGCCGATGAAATCACTGCATTTATGAGACCGAAAAATGAGAGTGTCCAAGCGACTGTTTTGAATGAGAAAATCATTACCCAATTTATCCTCCAAGCTCAGAACAACTATGATGAGATTAACGGCGGATTTTCCAAATCACCGAAATTCCCCCATGTTTCCACCCTCAAAACACTCCTCACCCTCGACAGGCTCCAAAGCGATGAGAAAATCAAAACGATTATAACCCATACGCTCGATTCGATGGCATTGGGGGGATTGTACGATCATGTGGATGGCGGATTTTGTCGCTACAGCACCGATGAGGCATGGCTCGTTCCCCATTTTGAGAAAATGACCTACGACAATGCCCTCCTCTGCGAACTCTATACCTTTGCAGGTATGATATATCGCGAGGAGCGATACCTCAAAATTGCCAAAGAGACCGCCGATTTTATGATGAACTTTATGATGGAAGATGATCTGTTTTACAGCGCCAGTGATGCAGATAGCGAGGGTGAAGAGGGAAAATACTTTATCTACACCTACGATGAAATCATCACAGCACTCGAAGCTCTATCTATCCCCAACGTACATGAAATGGCGCAATCCATCGGAGCAACAAAAGAGGGGAATTTTGAGCGACATACCATCATCCGACTCTCCTCACACGAGCGCCCTGAGTGGTTTGCATCTTTTTGCCGTGAATTAAGCGTTTTACGTCAAAGCAGAGCCTACCCCTTTATCGATCGCAAAGTGATTACGGCATGGAATTCAATGATGATTCAAGCACTATTTGTTCTGGGAAAATCAGATCGCACCTACCAAACACAAGCGATCCGTTCCCTCGAAAAATTGAGTGAAACGATATTTTTGAATGGAGAGCTCAAACACTCCACCCTTATCCATAAAACACCGAAAATCGATGCCTTTTTAGAGGATTACACCTATCTATGCAGCGCATTGATCGAAGGGTATCAATCGACGTTTGATGAACGCTATCTTATCGATGCACAACGATATGCCAATAAAGCATTGGAACTCTTTTACGAAGAGGGAAAATGGTATTTCAGCCGAGGGGAATTTACGACCGTTGCCGAGCTGGATGATGGTACCTACCCAAGCGCTCTTGGAGTCATGGTCAATGCACTCCAAAGTCTCGGACTCCTCATCGATCCGAAATACAGCTATTTTGCCTTTAAAAGTCTCGAATACGTTTCCCTCAAACTGATGAAAACACCGATCTATTACCCTATCCTCACCGCTGAAGTAATCCGCCATCTGAAAAATCAACGACTGGTCAAAAGCAACTCAGCAAATCTATCAAAAATAACCGCCCCCCTGATGTACCCGTTTGTTCTCCTCAAAAATGACGAAACACTTCAAGAATTCACTGTTTGTGGAGAAAGCTCTTGCTTTGCGGCAACAAAAGAGTTAACAAAACTTGATGATTTAATCTTATCAACGTTATAATCAAAAAAAGAAGGGAGAATATATGGGTGCAAAAAGTGCAATGGCAAAAGCTGAAATTGTAGAAGCTGAAAAAATTGATGATGTCGTACACGATGACCGACGTAAAACAGAAGAAGAGAATAAAAAAGAGCGCCGAAGTAAAAGTAAAATCGAAGAAAGACTCCCTGTCTGGGTCAAACAATCGGTTTTAGAATACGAAGAAGAGTTAAAAGCACTTCAAATTGAGCTACTTAAACTACAAAACCATGTAAAAGACGAAGGGCTAAAAATTCTGATGATTTTTGAGGGGCGTGACGCGGCAGGAAAAGGGGGAACGATAAAACGGATTACCGAACATCTTAACCCACGCGGTGCCCGTGTTGTCGCACTCGACAAACCCTCTGATGTCGAAAAAACTCAATGGTATTTTCAGCGCTACGCAGAGCATTTGCCTAGTGCGGGCGAGATCGTCCTCTTCGACCGTAGCTGGTATAACCGAGGCGGTGTCGAGCCGGTCATGGGATTTTGTTCTCCTGAGGAGCACCAAGAATTTCTAAATCATGTCAGCGAGTTTGAACGGATGCTCGTCAACTCTGGAATCATCCTCTTTAAATTCTATTTTTCTGTCTCAAAATCAGAGCAAGCCAAACGGTTCAAAGAGCGTAAAACCGATCCTCTAAAACAGTTTAAACTCTCTCCCGTCGATGCTAAATCACAAGAGATGTGGGACAAATATACAGGGGCAAAACTCTCGATGCTCCGTGCTTCTCACACCGGTACCTCTCCGTGGATTATCATCCGTTCCGATAACAAGAAAAAAGCCCGCATCAACTGTATCAAACATATTTTATCGAGCGTGCAATACCCTTCCAAAAACCCACCAGATCTAAAAACATCGAAAAAGATTTTGATTTGGGGTGATGAAGAGATCAAATTGATGGAGAGTGGAATGCTTCGTAAAGAGGATAAAGCAGGGGGGAAAGGCTAACCCTTAAAAAGGGTTAAAGAAACTTGAGGATTTCGGCTTCGATATTCTCTTTTTCAATGACGGTGCCTTGCGTGATCGGTTTGCTAAACAACCCTTTGATCATAGCAGGGATCGCCATTTTTGCCGTTTTGCTAATCGATTCCAGTGCGTCAATGTCGTTCGCATCTTTCTCACCCGTGAGGGCATTTGCAATCGTCGGAGAAAACTTCGTCCACTCTGCTGTTGAGTAGACAATCGTTTTAAGCTTTTTAGTCGCACAGCAATCGTACGCTTTGAAACAAGTCGCCGTATGCGGATCCATCAAATAGCCCGTATCAAACGCCTCTTTGATATACCCTTTCCCCTCTGCACCGTTACAATAATCGGCGGCAAAAAAGCTTTGGAGTTTCATCGTCTCATTATCGCTCAACGCATAGAAACGTTCCGCTTCGAGACCCGCCATCAACTCTTTGGTACGCTCGTAACCGAAGAGATCGAACAAGATACGCTCGACATTGGAAGAGATCAAAATGTCCATCGCAGGTGATGTGGTTGCAACGACATGCTCGCCGCGCAAATCATAGCGACCCGTATTGATCAAACGGGTGAGGACATTATTTTCGTTGGATGCGATAATGATTTTTTCAACTGGAAGACCCATTTTATACGCGTAATACCCGCCAAGAGCATTTCCGAAATTCCCGCTCGGAACATCGAGGTATACTTTTTCACCCATAGTAATGACGTTTTGGCGAACCAGTTCTAGGTAGCTGTGGATGTGATAAATAATTTGGAAAATTATCCGGCCGAAGTTGACCGAGTTTGCCGCTGAGAGGGAGATATTTTTCGCTTTAAGGGCATCTTTGAACGTTTGAGAACCCAAAAGCTTTTTCAATGCGCTTTGAGCATCATCGAAATCCCCTTTGATCCCGATCACTTTGAGATTTTGAGCATCTTCGGTCACCATTTGGAGGCGTTGAACATCCGACGTTCCCCCATCAGGATAGAGACACGCAACACGAACATTTGCTCGGTTTTTAAAGGTTTCTAATGCCGCAGGACCGGTATCACCGCTCGTTGCCGCTAGAATCAGATATTCATCTCCGCGCTTTTGGGCGATAGAGCTAAGAACCACACCGAATGGCTGAAGCGCCATATCTTTGAACGCGCGGGTCGGTCCGTGATAGAGTTCGCTCACATACAAATCATCACGCACTTTGACGACCGGAACGGGATTGGTCGGATCGTCGAATTTATCATAGAGGGAGAGGGCTTCATCGATTACAGAGCAGTCAATATCGATGGCAAGCATTGTGAGTAAATCTTTCGCCAACTCTTTATAACTGGAGCTTAAATGCTTAGAGAGGAACGCTTCTCCAAGATGAGGCAATTCGCTCGGAACATACAATCCGCCGAACGATGCGATGGGACTTAAAATCGCCTCTGAAAAGGTAACCTGTTGTGGATGGATTCCGTCATTTCCGCGTGTTTCAATAAATTTCATTGGTTCACTTTATACAATTTTCGTGATTATAACAAAGAGCCTATCATGTAACCCTTAGAGGGAATCAACAAAACTCAAAACAATGATAAATAAAACACTTTTCAGGTAGTTTTTGTTTTTTTACACTAGAATACACCATCTTTTAAGACGGAATATATATGGCGACCATCTACGATCTCAAACCTGCATTCCAAAATCTTCTTCGTCCTACAGTCCAAAATTTGGCACGCTTAGAGGCAACTCCGAACCAAATCACTTATGCGGCACTCGCGCTCTCTTTTATCGCGGGGGGTGCTGTTTCCCTCACCCATGGTGCGGCGTGGACACTGCTCTCCATCCCTGCGGTGATGTTTGTGAGAATGGCGCTTAACGCGATCGATGGGATGCTCGCCAAAGAGCACGATATGAAAAGCGACGCGGGGGCGATGCTGAATGA
>NZ_JAFLKV010000028.1:12728-14811 GCF_019163035.1 Sulfuricurvum sp. | reverse complement strand
GGCTGGGTAAAATCCATCACTTGCGATATTGCGATAGCGGGAACATCGTGCAATACTGCCTCCATCGCCGCCGCTGCCGTCCCCGAGTAGGTAATATCTTCTCCCATGTTAGAGCCTTTGTTAATTCCGCTAATGAGTAAATCGGGTTTACGATTTTCAAACATCGAATGCAATGCGAGATAAACACAATCACTCGGTGTTCCATCATCGAGTTTGTAAAAATCATCCCCGACACTGATAAAACTCAAAGGGCGAGTCAACGTCAGGGAGTGACCACATGCCGATTTTTCGGTCGAGGGGGCAACCACGGTGATATGTCCTAATCCATCGAGTGCTTCGATCAGGGCTAATAGCCCCTCTGACTCATAGCCGTCGTCATTGGTAATTAAAATCTCTTTCATCTATTTCCTTTTTGTTTTTACAGGGACGCAAATAAAGCAGTTCGTCTCTTCTCGTCGCTCATACGCTAAAACGTAATCATGCTCTTTTAAAATCGCATCTACAATGTAGAGTCCCAATCCAAAACTATCTTTGGTCGGATGCTCTTTCGTGAAAGGCTCGATATAGTAACTCAAGGAATTTTTGAGAGGTTCACCCACATTGGCGAAAATAATCTCCCCCTCTTCTATCCAAATACTCATCTTTTTTTCGTGAGAATATTTGATCGCATTATCAATCAGATTTTTGAGCGCTGTGACAAAAAGGCGGTAATCAACGTCAACCTTAATGGAGGCATCAACGCTGTGTTCCACCGTATCATACTCCACCATTGCCATATCAATCGCTCCGTCGATAATATCGATAAGACGATACTCGCTCTTCTCATGATGCTGATTTCCAGAAGTAATCTCTTCGATAAGGGCAAACTCACCGATCAGGGATTCAAGCCGCTCAAATATCCCCTCAAACCGCCCCCGCTGCTTTTCATCCCCTAACATCGTCGCGACAATACGCCCTTTCGCAATCGGGGTTTTTAGTTCATGCATAATATTACGCAGAAAGAGGGTGCGCGATTCGATAAGCGAACGGATTTTATTTTGAGTGGAATCGAGTTCATTAGCGATCAGAGCTATCTCATCGCTCCCATCGATGTAAAATCGAACCCCCATATCTCCCTCTCCGAAACGGGCGATCTGTTTACGCAATCGGCGCAGGGGGCGTAACCGATAAATAATCAATGCAAATGAGATGATCAAAACACTCATCAACGTCACGTATGCCGACATCAGATTCACGGGACGATACGGTTCTAAAACACGATCCATAAGGAGAACATTATGGCGGGACGATTCGACCCAAAAATAGACATGTCCTTGGTGCTCGATCATTGAGGTAATAATCTGTTGAGGAGGATGCACGGCAAAAGAGGTATCAGAGAGGGAATACTGTTCCATCACCTCATCCCCGTTCCCGTCACTTTTGAGTACTTTCCCATGACGGATGATTTTCTCGTACTCCGACGCACCCGTAATCTCTTCAAGCTCATAGAATGCCAAATTAGCTTCAAATATCGGTTGAGAAATTTGTTTCGTAATAAAGGTATGATAAATTTGACTGATGAGGGAGTGTTTAGTAAAAATATTATCAATGTGTTTGGCACGGTTAGTTTCATAGAGCTGATAAAAAGTATAGCTCACACTGCTTATCGAAACGACAAGCGCAAACACCACAGTGGCTAAAACAGCATTATTTTTAACCATTATTTGAGCAGTTTATAACCGATGCCTCGGATCGATTCGATCAGGGCTTTATCTCCGAGCTTATTGCGAATACGCCCCATCATGACATCGATACTTTTATTCGATGAATCCTCATTGATTGCCGAAACGTTGTGTATCAAATCTTCGCGCGAAACAACCATCCCCTGTTTTTTAATCATATGTGCCAAAATCCCGTACTCAGCGTTCGTGAGTTCCAAAGGGCGGCTTTTATAGCTGATCTGCATCGCAGATTCATTGAGTTTAAAATCACACGCACTCTCGGAAGCCGCAACCGAAGCGGCGTCATAGCGGCGTAAAACAGAGTGGATGCGAGAGACCAGTTCTCGCGGATCGTAGGGTTTTGGGAGATAATCATCGGCTCC
>NZ_JAFLKV010000028.1:0-12628 GCF_019163035.1 Sulfuricurvum sp. | reverse complement strand
TTCGAGATCATCTTCTATCATTAATATTTTACTCATAGCGGCATTGTAACAAAGAGTAGTTAATGATTCCCTAACTAAACCACAACACTGCATGATACGCGACAAACGCGAGTGAGTAGGCAACAATCGTCGTAAATACGAACAGGTAGCCGAAATATTTGATCCCTCCCGCCTCACGAGTAAAGACAACAGATGCTGCCAAACACGGCAAATAGGTCATGATAACGATGATAAATGCCACTGCAGACGCAAACGGAATCTGAGAGCTAATCGTAGCTATAAGAGAATGATCCTCTTCCGTTGCATCGCTTCCCAACGAGTATAAAACTCCCATCGTCGAGACAACGACCTCTTTGGCGGCAAGTCCTGTTTGAAGAGCAACTGCCATCTTCCAATCAAATCCGAGCGGCGCGAATGCTGGCTCGATCGCATGCCCGATTTGCCCCAAGAAACTCTGTTCCAACTGCGCCTCGGCGAGCTGATTCTCAAGTACTTTTTTTGCATCTTCCGATACCGCTGATTCGATTCTTGTGCCAAAAACAGCATCAAGCGAACCGTCTTTTGGGTAACTGCTGAGAAACCATACGAGCAACGAGGCGGCGGCGATAAACGTCCCCGCTTTTTTCAGATACATCATCGTTTTGGTCACGACGGTGTGCCAGATCAGTTTTACCGAGGGGAGACGGTATTTTGGCATCTCCATAACAAATGGCTCATCCGCCCCTTTAAATGCAGTCATTTTGAGTACTTTTGCCACTACAAGACCGATCATCGCCCCGAGGATATAAATCCCGAACAACACATTCCCTGCCATCTCAGGACCGAAAAATGCCCCCGTAAAGAGGACATAAACTGGAAGCCTCGCCCCGCAGCTCATAAATCCTATGACAAAAAGAGTGAGGAGACGATCACGGTCATTTTTAAGAATACGTGCCGACATATAGGCGGGGATAGAGCACCCGAATCCCGATACGAGTGGGATAAATGACTGCCCGTGTAATCCGAATTTATGGAAAAAACCGTCTAGCAAAAATGCTACTCTCGACATATATCCCGTCGATTCGAGCAAAGCGATCCCCACAAATAATATGACGATATTAGGGACAAAGAGTACCACAGCCCCTACTCCTGCAATAACCCCATCAACGATAAGAGAGCGTATCTCATCATTTCCTATCGTTGAACCGACCTGTTCACCAAACCATCCGAAAAATGCATCGATCCAGTCCATCGGAATAGAGCCAATCTCAAACGTGAGCTGAAACAGCCCCCACATAAAGAAAAGAAAAATAGGGATACCAAAGATCGGATGGATCAAAACCTTATCAATTTTTTCGGTCGTTGTTTTTTTCAACGGAGTTTTGGGCTTCACCTTCACTGCTTCGGCTATTATTCCCCGATTGTAGGAAAAGTACTCTTCGGCAAGCGCCTCTTTCATATCATCGGTATCATGATGAAGCAATACGTGACGATCTGCTTCAATCAGCATCGGTTGCAATTCAATCCAAATCGGATTATCGTGCAACACCCGATAAGTTTTTTTCTCTTTTTGAAGCAAGTTGATTGCAATATTTCTATTACTAATTGATGCTTTAAACTTATGTCGGTTCAAATAATCAGTGATAATATTAATCTCTTCTTCAACCGCTTCGCTAAAAACCAACTTTTGTTCCTGATAGGGTGCTTCAAAAACTTTAATAACCGACTTCATCAGCTCTTCAAGCCCGGTTTTAGCTGCTGCTGACACACGAATACATGGAATACCCAATAACACAGAAAGATACGGAGCATTGATTTCAATCCCCTCTTTATCCGCTTCATCCGACATATTCAAAGCAATCACAATTTTTTTGCTCATCGTCATCAATTCGGCACTCAGTTGAAGATTTTTTTCCATATTAGTCGAATCTAGTACATTGATAATGAGATCATAACTCTCATTACACAAATAATCGTGTGTCACTCTCTCTTCGATGGAATAGTCGGTAAACGCATACGTCCCCGGCAAATCAACGACACTGAACTCATATCCGTCATGTTCAAAAGTAACGACCGTTTTTTCAACCGTTACCCCCGTAAAATTTCCGACATGGAGCCGCGCATTGCCGATAGAGTTGATCAGCATACTTTTGCCGACATTTGGCTGCCCCACGAGGGCAACGGTAATTTTTTTAGCGGACATTTGACACCTCGATGAGTTCAGCCTCTTCACGACGCAACGCAATATTAACGTTGCCTATTTTAATTTCATATGTACTTTTGGTTAGACCGCATTCGAGCATAGTTATTTCCGTACCTTTCATCAGCCCAAACGATATAAGCCGCTGTTTGAGAGCGCCAGTTGCATTAATTTTAACCACAGTAGCAATTCCCCCCTTGGAACAAGCGCTAAGAAGCGTCATGGTATTCATTATTATCCTTAGAAGGTATAGTTCAAACGAACCAATAGGCGATCATACCCGCCATCATCAGGGGTACCTGAATTATCAAAGATGTTTTTGTTTTTATCATCCACCATCGCATAGCTCACTTCAGTGCTAAGTGCTTCATTGATTTCATACACGGCGATAAAATCGGTCTCTTTCACTTTCATATCCATCGGGGTACTTTTGAAACTACCATAAAGGGCACTGAGTTTTAACCCTTCGATTCCCGCATCCGCTAAATCGAGTTCGGCACTCAACTGATACGCGCTTGCATCTTCCATACTATCAATCGTCATCTCTTCCATAGAGGTGAAGTATGGTCCTCCGCCGAAACCGTTAACAATACTTTTCCCATCATCATTGGAGGCTTTATTACACGCCGCACCGAGAGTCAATGCACCCACATTCAATGCCGCACTTACGCCGTAAACATTACCGTCTATCGCACTGGCTTGTTTTTCAGAGAAGTTAGCCGCTTGAGCACTGAGTTCTAACCCCATGGTTTCGCTCAGTGAAAGTGTATAAACAGCATCAGTATAGAAAGCATTCGATACATTATCGATACCATAATACCACCCTTGCACTGCTAGGTTTTCAATACTCTCATTGAGTATACCAAAAACTGCCGCACCTTTGCTATCCGCACCATCGAGTCTTTTAAATTCGGAAATATCATTACCTGAATCGTATCCCGCGAAGCGTTTTACGTAACCCGCTACAAGTTTTGTTTTATCGAACCCGCTATAAGTTGCTATTGCCGCTTCAAAGGTGTTAGGGTGCATACGAATATCATCGGTATCAGCTAATGGAGTATCGATGAGCTGACGACCGACACGGAGGCTGAAGTCGTTTGCGCTGTAATCGACATACGCTTCACCTACATAGGCGTATGACTTTGCGTTGTTAGCGAATAGATCATTATTCGCTTTTCCCTGATCAACATCTCCGGTAGCAAAACCGAGTTTTTGACTGATATAAGCTGATACACCTATTTTTAGGTCATTCCATGTGTCCGTCTCATATTTGAGTTGACCGCCGAGTGAGGTTCCGTAGGTATCGGTATCTACCGCGTTGTCTTGACTCACGTAAGCAGTACGAAGTTGTCCGCTCACTTTTCCCGCTTTAAAAGCCTCATCAAAACTTGCTCCCTGTAGTGCAGCAACTGCTACTAAACTTATCATAACTGTTTTTTTCATTTTTGTCCCTTATTATATTTTGATTACTTAAGTACAGAATGATAATAGTTATCGACTTACAGCAACCTTAATAATGATAACCTTTTTCAATTAGTCTATCTTTTCATCCTTTGGATATAATTCCATTCAAATAATACCTTATTAGGACTTTTATGCAATTTTTATGGCGTTCAACCAGTCACTTCAATCTCGCTAACTTGGTAACAATGGCAAATATCACCTGCGGATTGTTAGCTACCTATTTTATTACTCAAGACAAATTTATGATCGCCGTTATCCTAGCATGGATGGGTGGAGCATTTGATATTATTGATGGAAAAATTGCACGTAAATTTGGACTCTCCAACGAATTCGGGATTCAGCTCGACTCGTTTGCCGACTTTCTCAGCTTCGTTCTCGTTCCGACCTTCTTTATATTTCAAGGAGTTTATACTCATCTTATAGGAATACCTCTTATCATCACATCGATCGCTTCGATCTACTACGTCATCAGCGGTCTACGCCGTCTAATCCAGTTTAACATCAATGCCGATGTGGGAGAAGTAGCCAAACACTTTACAGGTGTTCCAACACCGCTTGGTGCAATTCTTTTATGGCTAGTATGGTTAGGATCAGGATTTATCGGATGGATGGGGGTTCTCGCCCTTATGATCATTATTGGAGCATTGCTCAACTCAAAAGTGAAGATTCCACACCTATAAAAGTGTTTAATCCTCATCTATTTCCGTAAGAGACGACGGAAGCATCTTCTTTGGCTTCAATCCCAGTTTCCGCATCGACTCGACACGACGAATCAAATTCCCTTTTCCGGTGCTGAGCTTGTTCATCGCCCCCTCATAACTTTTTTGGGTACGTCCGATCTGCTCACCGATTTTTTCCATATCTTCCACAAATGCTACCAGTTTTTCATAGAGTGCTTCGGCGGATTCTGCTATCGCTTTGGCATTACGTTCTTGATACTCGCTTCTCCAAATGTGCTCGATGGTGCGAAGGGTTACAAGAAGTGTTGATGGAGAGACAACGACAATATTTTGCTCATATGCCGTTTTGAAAAAGGTATTATCCTGTTCCAATGCGAGCAAAAATGCCCCCTCTATCGGCATAAAAAGGAGAACAAAATCGAGTGTCCGTACACCGCTAAGCTGTTCATACCGTTTGCCGCTGAGTCCTTTAATATGGGCATGGATTGAGAAAAGGTGCTGTTTGAGAGCATGGGCACGCTCTTCATCATTTTCGGCACGGATAAACGCATCGTAAGCGACGAGTGAAACTTTTGAGTCGATGATAATATCTTTATTTTGTGGGAGATGAACGATGACGTCAGGTCGGAACTTCTTCCCCTCTTCGTCACTGAACGTGCTTTGGGTATCATATTCATGCCCCTCACGCAATCCCGACTCTTCGAGGATTCGTTCCAACACGATTTCTCCCCAATTACCTTGTGTTTTATTCTCTCCCTTAAGCGCTTGGGTAAGGTTGATCGCATCTTGGCTGAGCCGTTCGTTGAGGGTTTTGAGGCGAAGAATTTCGTCTTTGATACTTTGACGCTCTTTTGCATCGTGTATAAACTGTTCTTTGCTTTGGGTAGCAAATTGGGTAATCTGTTCACGAAACGGTTTGAGCAACAGATCCAGCCCTTTGGTATGAGCTTCGTCGAAGGTTTTAGCTTTTTGTTCAAAAATCTGGGTAGCTAGATGTTCGAACTGAGCTTTCATTTGTATTTTTGCTTCATCAAGGAGGCGAAGTTTTTCTTCGAAAGAACGCGATGATTCTTCGTGCCTTGTGTGGAGCACCGCATAATCACGTTCCAGTGAATGATACTCTTTTTGAACAGTATCGAGTTGTATTTGAAGTTTGGATTTGAAGGTTTGCTCCTGAGCATAGAGCTCTTGGAGCTGTAGTGCTCGCGCTTCGAGGAGCGCGTAGTGTTGGCGGGATTGATTCCACATCCATCCGAGTGTTCCGGCGGCTATCAGGCCTATAAGGGTTGTTATTTCGTATATCATAAAAGAGATTATAGCCCATCACTCCTAAGAGGTAAAAAAGATGTCATTTTGTAAGATACGGTATGAAAATATCATCCAATACCCTCTGCCCCTGTCACAGTAACGAAAAGTACAAAAAATGTTGTCAACCGTATCATAAAGGTATTTTTCCGTCCAATGCTCAAAAACTGATGCGCTCACGCTACAGCGCATTTGCTATGGGAATGGCCGATTATATTATGACAACAACCCATCCAAATAATCCCGATTACACAGAAGATAAAGAGAATTGGAGAAAAAGGATTTTGGATTTCTCTCAAAATACTCAGTTTATCGGATTAAAAATCGATGAATTTATTGATGGAGACGTAGAAGCCTTTGTCACGTTTGCAGCGAGGCTTAATAGCGGCATTTTACGAGAGAAAAGCCGCTTTTTAAAAGAAGAGAGAAAATGGCTTTATGAAAACGGTGAGTTTCCTACCACTACACTTTAAATTGTTCTAGCCCGTGATTCAACTCAGCACTAACACGATTAACTTGCTCAAATGCAATCAGTGTTTCATCCATACTCTTAGCGTTATTCTCAGCAATATTTTTAATAAGTCCTATTTGGTCGAGTATTCCGTTAACTCCAATATCGACCTGTACAGAAACGGCATATGAATTTTCCGTTGTTCGAACTGCATTTTCTATCACCCTAGCTGCTTCAATGATTTTTCCTTCCACTTCATCCGCCGTATGAGTAAGCTCTAACGCATGCTCAGAATTTTCATTAATCTCTTGTGCACTGTCATTGATCGCTTGAATCAATACATTAATCGTTGCATGGATTTCAGCCAAACTTTTTTGAGTTCTTTCAGCAAGTTTTCGTACCTCATCAGCAACAACGGCGAATCCCCGTCCGTGTTCTCCGGCACGTGCCGCTTCGATAGCAGCATTTAACGCAAGCAGATTGGTTTGATCGGCGATATCACTGATAACTGTTAAAATCTCTTTTACTTGATCAGCACTCCCGCTAAGTTGATTAAGTTTAGAAGCCAGTTCCATCTCCCGTTCACTACTCGCTTGTATGCCTGAAGTGAGTATTAGAACTTTCTCTTTTGCTTCGGAGAGCATCATATTCGCACCCAAAATCTCCCCTTTGCTATTTTCAAGCTGAGCGAGTGAATTTTGGATAGTGGTACGGATATTTTCACCTGTATTAGCCGTATCGATAACAATTTTTGCTTCACGTTCGGATTCCTTGGCAATCCCTTCAAAAGTACGGCTCAGTTCTTCAGAAACAGCCGCATTTTCCATACTCGATCTTTTCCCTTTTTCTACCAAATTATGGATTTTAACGATAAATTGATCGATGGCTGCAGAGACACTCGGTATCTCCCCATGACCTTGTATTGCGATCCGCTTGGTGAGATCTCCTTCACCCTGAGCCAAATCCTCGGCAACCGCTTGTAAATGTTGTAGAGTATTGCGGATATTTTGAATCAAAACGAGCCCGAGAACAAGCCCCCCGACAGAGATTAAAATACCCGCTGTTAAAATAGCAATTTGTGCGCTGTCGGCTTCAGATTCAGCTTCTTGTTTCGCCTCAGCTACCTCTAGGTTTACCGAATCAGAAATCGCTTTAAGGGTTCCATCCATCTGATCACCATTTTCATCGATTCGATCATCCAGTTCATCAAAAATACTTTGAGCAGCACCCGTTTCAATCGCTTTGGTCAAATCATTTTTGATTGAATCTTCAAGCCCTTGGATAAAACCGGAGATTTTTTCTGCATTTTTTTTCTCTTCTTCCGTATCAGCAAGTTCAATCAAAGATTGCTGCATCTTTGTCATTGCAGCAAATCCTTCCTCCAACGATTTAGTCCGTTCCAAAGCAACACCATCACCTTTATCGACAATCATATCCATTGCCGTCAGGACAATTTCCGTTTGTACCTGACGAAAGTCTTTAATAATACTGATTTGATCGTACCGCTCTGATTGAGAATTAAATACATCAATAAGATTTTGTACTACGACTTTGGCACTTATGGCCATCACCAATAATGCGATCACAAATCCCGCAATCATTGCCATCACTTTTTGACGGATGCTGTATGTACTCTTCATGTATTTTCCTTATCTTTGGTGCGAATCGATACTGAGAAATGATATCACATAACTATCTCGATTTTCTTAACTGAGTGGATTACCGTTAATAACCAATCTAAATCCAATATCGTTAGAAATCAAATCCGGACGTGAATACCCCCGAAATGCACTGCGCAAACAAAGATATCCCGTTTTATAACTCCCTCCGCGACGTACTTTAAACGACTCTCCCTCAGCTCCGCCGATACGAGGGCTCCCATCACTCGGTGCGCCGTTATAGTTGGCGAAAAAGTCATCCTCACACCACTCCCAAACATTTCCGAGCAAATCATGAATCCCCAATCGATTCGGTAGTCTATTTCCTACTGCCGCCGTTTTAGCATTCGCACTGTACTCATAAACCGCATGTTCATTGAGTTGTGATTCAGAATCTCCGAAGGTAAAGCGGGTATTTCCCCCCGCTTTTGCGACATATTCCCATTGCGCTTCGGTAGGGAGGGCATAAAAGCGTGTTTTCCCCTCATAACGGTTGATCAGTTCTACATATGCTTTCGCATCAAACCAACTCACCTGCTCGACCGGATGGCGGCGTGAGCTCTCCTCTTCTACTTTATCATTTTTGAAAAAGGAAGGGTTGACACGGGTCAGTTTGAAATACTGTTCTTGAGTTACCGGATACTTCGTGATCCAAAATCCACCCAGTTTAACAGGATGGGAAGGAGATTCAACATCACCCCCCTCATTGTATTGCGGATTACGCCCCATCATAAACTCCCCGCCGTCAATGTAGAGAAACTCCATACCAATCGAATTCGTAAAATCTCGTGGTGTCTCTACGACTTGATTCGCTGAAGTATCTTCGGTTTTCTTTTTAAAAAAATCGAGCAAAATGAACCTTTTAAATATGTTTATTTATTTTACTAAAATCGATGTAGCAAAAATCGTTCACAACTTATCTTTATCCGTTACGATTGATATTTTTTTACTCTTTAAATTGGTCCAAGTGTGTATTCAAATTTTGAGTCATACTATTTAAATGATCTGCAGCAGAAGCAATTTCTTCAACACTTCGTGCATTTGATCCGCTAAGCTTATTAATTTGTTGAATTTCTTTATTGATGGCGGTAATCATCTCAGCGGTATGAGTAATAACGACAACACTCTCTTCTGTAGTCTTGGTAGCACTCATCATAGTGGATGAAGCTCTTTCAATCTCTTCTTCCACTTCATTTGATATTTTTGCCAAGTCACGCATATTTTTTGAACTTACGTTCATTTCTTCACTCGTCTCAATAATTGCTTGAACGATAATATTGATCGTTGATTGAATCTCAACTAAACTTTTTTGAGTTCGCTCGGCCAGCTTTCGTACTTCATCCGCAACAACAGCAAATCCGCGCCCATGTTCACCCGCACGAGCCGCTTCGATTGCTGCATTAAGTGCAAGTAAATTCGTCTGCTCAGCAATATCTGAAATAATATCAAGCACATCTTTGACCTGCTTCGTATCATGACTTAACTGTTGAATACGCCCTGCCATCTCATTTTCAGTTTGCGAATTTCTCTCAACCTGCGTCGTCAGCGCTACTATTTTCGAAGCTGTTTGATTAAGAGCAATCCCTGCCGCGATAATCTCTACTTTATTTTGATCTGCTTTATCGATGATATGTCGTGTGTCTTGATTAATCTTTTCGATTTCATTAGCAACTTGTGTGATGACTTCAACCGTTTCTTCAACGGTTTTACCAACTTGCATCGATGATGTCGAAAGTTCATGCGCCACCGATGCATTTTCATTCGATGTTTTTTTGGCTTGTGTAACGAATTTGGTCAGTTTGAGTCGAAGATCTTCTAATTGTGTTCCAATAAGTGTTAACTCATTATCCCCTTTCATCTTGACCGACTGACTTAAATTCAGACCAGCAATTTGACTGATTTGTGAAATAAGAGGCTGTACTCCATCAAGAACCAGTGCAATAAGACCAAATCCAACCATCACGACCGCCATCACGACAATGGAAATAATTAAATTTGAATATTTTGCTGCTTTTGCATTATTCGCAAGCTCTACAGACCCCTCTTCGACTTTCTTGATATATGTATCATTCCATCCGTTCAAACGCGTTGTCAACTCTTCCGCATAAGGGTCAACTTTGCCCATCCATGTATTACCGGCTTCAGGCCCGCCTGCAATATATGCCTCTGCCATTTTTTTCCCGATAGTATAATACTCATCCAAATCATGCTTGAATTTTTCTAATTCTTCTTTTTTCGACGCATTATCTTTTTCAGCCGTAATCATTTGATCCAGAAGTGCATTGGATTCTTTATAATATTTTTCCGCCTCATCAAATCCGTCGTCATACCCTTTTGCCCCTCGAGTTGCCGAAATATCCGTTAACCATTGCTGAATCTGAATTACATTGATTTTCAGATTAATATACCCCATGGCCTGCGGTATAGTCTCTTTATTTTGAACCTCAAGTTTTATTTCCATGTGAGCCGTTGACGTATACATACTTACAGCACTAATAAGAAGAAAAAAAGCAATAATTCCAATGATTATTTTCAACATTGTTCTAATATAAATTTGATGCAACCAGCCCATATATTTTCTCCACCTTTTCTTTATTCGTATTCATTATATTTAATACTCCTTTACAATTCCTAAATTATTTAAAAAAATTAATTCGAAAGGCGTTCTTGACAACCCGCTTCGCTATAGTTTATAATGTCAGAACAAAACAATGACCTGTCAATGACATCTCACCTAAAACTCGCCGATTAAATCCACACACTTTAAGGCATTCCACGCATGAGCGATACCGCAAAAACTCCTCGAAACAACTCGAAAAACCGTACCCATATTCCGGTTGATGGCTTTACTATTGAAGCCCTACGTACTAAAAAACTCGAAGATCTCCTTGAGATTGCCGCTTCACTAAACATCGAAGACCCCAATGAGCTCAAACGTCAAGATTTGATTTTTGAAATCCTCAAGACCCAAGTACAGCAAGGGGGATTCATCCTCTTTACGGGAATTTTGGAGATTATGCAAGATGGCTACGGCTTTCTACGTGCAGTCGATCAGTCTTTTAGTGACTCGATGCACGATGCGTATGTATCGAGCACTCAGATTCGCCGTTTCGCTCTCCGTAACGGAGATATCGTTACGGGTCAGGTTCGCGCACCGAAAGATCAAGAGCGCTACTATGCCCTCCTCAAAGTCGAAGCGATCAACTACCTACCACCCGAAGAGTCTAAAAAACGTCCTCTCTTTGAAAACCTCACACCGCTATATGCGTTAGAGCAAATCAAACTCGAATACCAACCGACCCGACTTACCGGACGGATGATGGACTTGTTCTCCCCTATCGGAAAAGGGCAACGCGGTCTTATCGTCGCTCCTCCACGTTCAGGTAAAACAGAACTCATGAAAGAGATCGCTCACGGTATCACAAATAACCATCCTGAAATCGAGCTCATGGTTCTCCTCGTCGACGAACGCCCCGAAGAGGTTACCGATATGGAACGCTCCGTCAAAGGGGAAGTCTACAGTTCAACCTTCGATGAACCGGCAAAAAATCACGTCAAAGTTGCCGAAATGGTAATCGAACGGGCAAAACGACGCGTTGAGCTCGGTAAAGATGTCGTGATCCTCCTCGACTCGATCACCCGACTTGCGCGTGCCTACAACACCGTTACCCCGAGTTCAGGAAAAGTTCTCTCAGGGGGAGTCGATGCCAACGCATTGCACAAACCGAAACGATTTTTCGGTGCGGCGCGTAACATCGAAAACGGCGGAAGTCTCACGATCATCGCAACTGCCCTTGTCGATACGGGAAGCCGTATGGATGAAGTTATTTTCGAAGAGTTCAAAGGGACCGGTAACTCCGAGATTGTCCTCAGCCGTAAAATCTCTGATCGCCGTATCTTCCCTGCTATCGACATCCTCAAATCGGGAACCCGAAAAGAGGAACTCCTCCTCGGACCGGATGTATTGCAAAAAGTATTTGTCCTTCGCTCTATGTTGCATAAACAAGAAGACGAAGTCGAAGCACTCCGCTTCCTCTACAATACCATGCTCAAAAGTAAATCGAATATCGAGTTCCTTGATAGCATGAACGAGTCAAGCAAATAAGATGAGAGTCGGCGTCTTTGATAGCGGTGTCGGGGGCTTAAGCGTCGTCAAATCGCTGTTGGAGCACAAACTCTTCGAAGAGATTATCTACTTCGGCGATACCGCGCGTGTCCCTTACGGGGTCAAAGATCAAAACACCATCATCCGCTACTCCCTCGAAGCCCTCGAATTTTTCAAAAACTTTGAAATCGATCTCCTCATTACCGCCTGTAATACCGTTAGTGCTTACGCCCTCGATGAGATGAGAGAACAAAGCGACTGCGACGTTATCGGTGTGGTCGATCCGGGGGTGTTAGCCCTTAAAAATGCGATCCCCGATACCGATGCCAATATCCTCATCTTGGGAACCAAAGCAACCGTTAAATCAGGGGCGTATGAAAAAGGGCTCCACGAACTGGGATACCAAAACCTGAGCGCTATCGCAACCTCTCTGCTCGTCCCTATCGTCGAAGAGGGGTTGTATGAGGGGGAAGTACTTCAAAGTGCCCTCCATCACTATTTCGCTTCCTTAGAAAAAACACCCGATGCGATTATCCTCGGATGTACCCATTTTCCGTTAGTCGCTCGTGCAATCGATACCTATTTCGAAGGAAAAAGCTCCCTCATCCACTCCGGTGAAGCGATTGTCGAGTATCTGGAGAGCCACTACGATTTTACACAACGTTTTGAGGAGACCAGCCTCAAATTTTTCGCCTCCGAAAATCCCGAAGGGCTTCGCCGCGTTGCCAAAGAGTGGCTGTCACTGTAATCTAAAATTTATCGTAACCACGGTAAACTCAACTTATA
>NZ_JAFLKV010000007.1:7078-15205 GCF_019163035.1 Sulfuricurvum sp. | reverse complement strand
GCCGAACCGCCCGCAGAGTCCCCTTCCACCAGATACAATTCGCTGATCGATGGATCTTTGCTTTGACAATCGGCAAGTTTACCCGGCAAGGTTCCTACCGTCATCGCATCTTTACGTCGTGTTAGCTCACGCGCTTTTTTCGCCGCTTCACGTCCGCGTGCCGCCATAAGGGCTTTTTGGATGATAGCTTTGGCTTGGATCGGGTTTTCTTCGAAATATTTGGTTAGTTTCTCATAGGTGACTTTTTGAACCAACGGTCTTACATAGGTATTTCCTAGTTTCCCTTTGGTTTGACCCTCAAACTGAGGTTCCGGTACACGAACAGAGACAACACAGATAAGACCCTCAGAAACATCTTCTCCTGAGAGTGGGATATCTTTCTCTTTGGCGTTACCGTTTTGTTTGTTATAGTTTGAGATAACACGGGTAAGTCCCGCACGGAAACCCGCTTCGTGAGTACCTCCGTTAGGAGTATTAATGTTATT
Organism: Sulfuricurvum sp.; assembly: GCF_019163035.1. Classification (GTDB taxonomy): domain Bacteria; phylum Campylobacterota; class Campylobacteria; order Campylobacterales; family Sulfurimonadaceae; genus Sulfuricurvum. The sequence continues at coordinate 14,720 of NZ_JAFLKV010000007.1, read as the reverse complement.
GACAAACGTAAACATTTTTTCGTCGTAGCTATCGTTATACATGATAGCAATATCCATCTCGATATCTTCGATTTTATCACTGAATGCAAATGGAGCCGCAACGACTACTTTTTTATTCACATCGGTAACAAATTGGCTTATACCACCCTCGAAGTGATATGTGTTATTTGCGCCGTTACGATCATCTTTAAAAATAATCGTAATACGTGGATTGAGATAAGCGAGCTCACGGAATCGTTTTGCTAGATAATCGTAATCGAAAATAATGGTTTCGGTAAAGATCGAAGGATCTGGAAAAAACTCGATGGTTGTTCCACGTTTACGCGTTGTTCCTGTTACCGCTAACGGCTCTTGAGGAATACCGCATTTGAAATTTTGTTCAAACGATTGACCCTCACGGAAAATAGTCATTTTAAGGTCACTTGAAAGTGCATTAACAACCGATACCCCAACCCCGTGCAAACCGCCCGAGACTTTATAGGTATCTTTATCGAACTTTCCACCGGCGTGAAGTACGGTCAAAACAACCGTAGCCGCAGAGATTCCCTCAGTGGGGTGTAAATCAGTCGGAATACCGCGACCGTTGTCGCTCACCATTGCCGTACCGTTTTTGGTTAATGTCACGGTAATCGTATCACAATGACCTGCCATCGCTTCATCAATTGAGTTGTCAACCACTTCGTAGATTAGATGGTGAAGACCTCTATGACCGGTATCACCGATGTACATACCGGGTCGTTTTCGAACGGCTTCGAGACCTTTGAGAACTTTAATATTACTAGCACCGTAATTTTCCATTGTTACTCCAGCTTTTAAGCGTGTTTAATGCTTTATTTTAGCGAAGTTAAACTAAAAAAGAGGTTTTATGAGGGGGAACCCCTAAAAAGGGGATTATAAAAAAATGAAGATTAGATAACTATTGGCATAACAATAGTTTTAAAATTTTGATCTTTTAACACAAACGGCTGATTCGATTCATTAGCTTCAAGGGTAAATTCGGTTGAATTCACTTGGGACAGGAAATCAAGAATATAACGGCTGTTGATCGCGAGGATAAACGGTGTTTCAAATCCGTTTTCAATTTCAACGGTTGTTTTTGCTTCAATGTTATCATCACTTAAACTCTCAAACAAAATTGAGTCGGTTTGAATAGTAAGCTTCAAATCGTTAGAGATCGTCGTAATCTGCTTGATAGCGGTCACAATAACGCTTTTAGGGAGGGTTAGGATACGTTGAGCCTCTTTAGGAATAATTCTACTGTAATCAGGAAATTTACCGTTAATGAGTTTGGTATAAAAAAGGGAATCTTCCGATTTGATAATAAGATGAGTGTTATCGTAATAAATCTCAATGTTATCATTAAAAAGTTTTTGAATTTCGATAATCGCTTTTTTTGGGACGATAATAGAGAGTTCTACGTCACTGTGACTATCAATGTGAACCAATGCAAGGCGTCGTGTATCGGTTGAGACAAAATTAATCTGGTTGCTTTTGATATCAATCAAAGCTCCGTTAAGTTCAAACTTTGGATTATTGGTATCGGTTGCAGGAGTAATTTTTTTCAATGACTCTATTAGAAGATGTGAGTTGATTGCAATGTTCGGTTTTCCATCGGTTGTTGGGAAAGCTGGAAATTCAGAACTTTTATAGGTAGGAAGTTTAAAGTTTGATCTTTTTTGACGTATAAGAAGGGTATCTTTATCAAGAGTTAGCTCTATCTCTTCATCTTTGAGGATGCGAATAATGTCCAAAAGCTTTTTACCGTTAGCGGTTAAGGAACCGGGTTCTTCTACGCTAACCGAATTGGTTTGAATGGTAAGACCTATTTCATAATCAGTTGCTTTAGCGTAGAGAGTTCTCCCATCAGTTGAGAGCAAAATATGGGAGGTGATTTGCGATGTATCTTTTTTCTCTAAAAAAGGTTGAAGATGGAGAAGGATATTTTCCAAAACCGACTTGTCAACGGTAATTTTCATAAAAGACTCCTTTTATTATATATAAGCATTAATTGTAATAGTAGTAATAAGGGGGTGTGAATGGGTGAAAAAACACCACAAACGCCCATCTCTCCTGTTATTCAAGTGTGATGAACCAACTCATTTTCATTCACACTTATTCACTTGTTACGAATTATAGCTTTTTTAAATGGGCTTTACAAACACAAAATATTATTCAGGGGTTGCAACAGAAACTTTATTGGAGAGTTCTTCGATTTTAACTCTGAAATCTTCGTCGTTTTTCATCAACTCTTGAATTTTTTTCATGGTGTGACTGACGGCGGTGTGATCTTTCATTCCGAAGTATTGTGCCAGTTGCGGCATTGAGTTCGGGGTGAGTGAGCGGGAGAGATAAATAGCGATGCGACGAGCATAGACAATGTTACTATTTCGGCTTTTTGAGCGAATTTCACTCGGTTTGATATTAAGCTCTTTTGCCACGGTTTCCATGATGAGATCGGTGGTAATGTTGCTCCGTTTTTCTGCCATTTGTTCTTTGAGAACATTTCGGGCAAATTCAATGGTGATATCGACTCCCATCAGTTGTGAATAAGCATTGAGTTTAGAGAGTATCCCCTCGATTTCGCGGGTGTTGTTTTCGATAATCGTCGCGACGTAGTTGATCACTTCTCGGTCGAGCTTGACACGGTTAATTTCACATTTTTTCTTGATAATCTCGATTTTGGTTTCGAGTTCAGGGGGTTGGATATCGGCAACAAGTCCTGATTCAAAACGGCTTTTGAGACGCTCTTCGAGTCCGCCGATTTTTTTAGGGGGTTTATCGGAGGTAATAATGATTTGTTTGTTTTCATTCCGCAGGGCGTCAAAGGTATGGAAAAACTCTTCTTGGATTTGGTTTTTATTGCTGAGGAACTGGATATCGTCGATGAGGAGCAAATCGCATTTTCGGTATTTGTCTTTGAAGCGATCCATGGTGCGGTTACTGAGATGGCGGGTAAAGTCGTTTAGAAATTGCTCAACCGAGGTATAAATGACCGTTTTACCCTGAGCGAGCATCACATTTCCCACCGATTGCATCAAGTGCGTTTTCCCTAAACCGACTCCGCCGTAGATAAAGAGGGGGTTATAAACTACACCCGGTTTTTCACTTACGTTTTTGGCGGCGATAAAAGCGAAATTATTGGAATCTCCGACAACAAAGTTTTGAAACGTGTAGGAGGGGTTGAGTAATGAGCCACTTGGGCGCTCACTGTTTATTACCGTAGTGGTGTTTTGAACGGATGAGTGGGCTGATGATTGGATTAAAATTGATACGGTGGGTTTAATATTGGTTTTGATTTCAAAAAGATGGGCGATTTTATCGGCGAATTTAGTTCGTACCCAATTTGCAATAAGTGCATTAGGAACACGAAAAATGGCTAAATTACTTTTGGATTCAATCTCATCATAGGTAAGTTGTTTAATGTAGCGTTGGTAGTCGATTTCATTGATCTCTCCTTTGAGCGCATTTAAAACTTGTTTACCGATAGAATTCATCTTTTCCCTTATGTGAATAACGTTGAGTAATAATACCGATATTTGCCTATAATTAGGATCAAATAAGCAGTGAATTGAAGATATTCACTGGTGTGAATAAGGATTAGTATGAATATTTTGGGGATTGATCCGGGGACTCGTAATTGTGGATATGCGATTGTAGCGATAGAGGGACAAAAATTACGTCTAATCGAAGCGGGACTCATCAAAATAAAAGCGGAAGCGCTTCAATACCAAATTCCACAAGTCGCCGAAGCGATTGAGCAATTATTTCAAAGTCATACCATTAATGAAGTAGCAATGGAAGATATTTTTTATGCCCACAATCCCAAAACGGTGTTAAAACTCGCACAGTTTCGTGGGGCTATTACCTTAAAACTATTGCAAGAGCACGGTATGTTTGCTGAATACACACCTCTACAGGTTAAAAAAGCATTGACGGGTAAAGCAAAAGCGGCGAAAGAGCAGGTAGCATTTATGGTAAAACAAATATTGGGGATAACCAAAGAGATAAAGCCGCTCGATATTACCGATGCGATGGCAGTAGCAATTACGCATGCTCAAAGGGTAAAATTGGAGATCAATCAAAAAAGTAGAGAGAAGAAGATAATATAGCGACCAACACACCAGGAGGGTCGCTAAGTCAGAAGTTTATCTAAAGAGGCTTAGATATCCTTAATAATTTTAGATTGATCTTCCTCTTAAGTGTTACTCTCTGTTATGCTATTAAAAGTTTTCTGAAAGTAGAAAAAAGTGTTCAATTTTTCTCTAAATATGTAATATTCACACTGTGAGCGTGTTGTGAATAAGTTTCCCCTATATTACCCCTCTATGCAGAATAAATCTTCTTAATTTCAGAATTTTTTTATATAAATCTACCCTGAATCAATGCACCTTTAACTACACTTAAAGCCCTATATTGTGGACTTTCAAAGAAATATTTTACTTTAATAATTGATTAAGCTACTGTTATAAAAAGTTATTCACATTTTATGAAAATCTTTTCCCATAACATGGGGGTAACATCCCTGTAATCAAAACGTAATCACTCTGAAACTAACATGATTTACCGTATCGAAAATAAGGGGCATTTTTAAGATTTGTCCTTTTAAAGAAGGGTAACACAATGGTTAGTACAGAGTATATTTTACGAAAAGAGCATCCACAGCTGTTTCGATATCCAACACTCATTCATAAAATGATAGTAGGAGTGATTCGACTGCTTCTCCATGAAAAGTCGATAAATCATTTTATGGAGATTCACCAAGAAAAAAATGGGTTAGAGTTTGTTGATGCCGTTTTGGAACATTTAAATGTTTCGTATAAAACGGTTCATAAACAAATCGAAAATATTCCTACTATGGGAAAAGTAATTATTGTTGCGAATCACCCTTTGGGAGCATTAGACGCTCTTTGTTTGATTCAAATGGTATCTTCCGTCCGTCAAGATAAAAAAGTGAAAATTGTTGCGAATCGGATGTTGGGTGAAATTACGCAGCTCAAAGAGTTTATGATCGGTGTGGATAATATGAATGAGCGAGTCTCTAAATATGCTTTGCTACAAATTGACAAAGCATTGCAAGGCGAAGAAGCGGTTATTTTTTTCCCTTCAGGTGAAGTTTCCCGCGCAGGTTTGTTTGGAATCAAAGAAGCTACATGGAAAGGGGGATTTGTAAAATTTGCAAAACGAAACAATGCTCCTATCCTCCCTATCTATATTAAAGGGAAAAATAGTCCTCTTTTTTATGGGCTCTCATGGATATACAAACCGTTGGGTGGATTGTTGCTCAGTCATGAAATATTTGCAGCGCGTAATCGTGTTTTTGATTTTACGATAGGGGAGATGGTGAGTGAAAAAGCTCTCAGCGATTTTAACCTCACCGAAAAGCGTCACGCAAAACTATTCCGCAAACACTTACTCCGTGTAGCACACGGTAAAAAAGGGATATATCCTACGGAATGTTCGATTGCTCACCCTGTATCGCGTCAAGAACTGCGTCAGGAGCTTCGCAAGGGTGAATTGCTGGGTCTTACAAGCGATAACAAGCAAATCTATCTTATAGAGCATGAAAACGCCCCACACATCATTAATGAGATCGGACGGCTCCGTGAATACTCTTTTCGTAAAGTGGGAGAGGGGAGCGGTCATGCGCGTGATATCGATGCGTACGACCGTTATTACCACCATTTAGTATTATGGGATGATGAGGCGCTGGAGATTGCAGGAGCGTATCGTATCGGTGAGTGTGAGTGGATACTCTCGTGGTTAGGGAAAGAGGGGTTGTATATGTCGGATCTGTGCAGTATGAATGATCAGTTTGATACGGTATTGGAAGATGCTATCGAGTTGGGGCGCAGTTTTGTACAGCCAAAATATTGGGGGAGTCGTGCGCTCGATTATCTCTGGCAGGGTATCGGTGCCTATCTGAGTCACAACCCTCAGGTCAAATATATGATGGGTCCCGTGAGCATATCTGGGAGTTTTCCCAAACATGCTCAGGAGGCTTTGGTCTATTTTTATACCCTCTATTTCGGTGCGGATCATACGATGGTAAAAGCGAAATCACCGTATCGTTTATCTGAATATGTCCAAGATGAGTTTAAAAACTTGTTCAGCGGAGAGAACTATACGGAAGACTTTCGTGTGCTCAAGGACTATCTAAAAGCGTTGGACGTATCGGTGCCTACCCTCTATAAACAATACAGTGAGCTGTGTGAAGAGGGGGGAGTGCAGTTTATGGATTTCGGGATTGATACCGATTTTAATAACTGTATTGATGGGTATATTTTGGTAGATATTCGTAAAATCAAAGAGGCAAAACGACAGCGATATATCAATAACGCTGCGTAATATCTTTTAAATCCCCATCGCTTCAAAGCACTCTTTGAGAAAATCTTTCTTTGAAACGATGGTGTATTTCTCATTCTCATACTCAAATTCAAGCGAACGGGCGTGAAGAAGTAGTCTCGTTGACCCTCCTATTTTCATTCGCTCAATTGGCGATAACTCTTTTTTTATGAACCGATTGACATCCTCTTCTACTGGGCCGTACACGGGATCACCGATAATAGGATGTTCCACGTGGAACAAATGAACCCGAATTTGATGGGTTCGTCCAGTAAGCGGTGAAGCTTCTACGAGGGTCATATCGTGCTCAGGAAAGTAATGAAGCGGTCTAATAATAGTATGGGCAGGTTTCCCTTTGGGGTCAACTTTGACCACCATGCTGATGAGGAGATTAGGATGATCGATTCGAAATAGAGGTTCTTGAATATCGATTATCTCATCTACATGACCTCTAACCATTGCAAGGTATCGCTTGGAAATGAGACGCTCCGAGAATAACTTTTTTAAAACAGACTCACTTTTTTTATTGCGAGAAACTAAAACCAAACCGCTCGTCTCTTGATCGATACGGTGCGTTGCGTTAGCATCCACTCCAAACTCGTGTTTGATCTCATCGTTCAGTGTGTAGGGTGAGAGACGGCTATGGGGATGGACACTCAAACCACTGGGTTTGTCATAAACTACAAAGTCGTTAGCGACAAACATCGGTTTGAATCCGAGGGATGACGGTTCAAAACAAATGAACTCACAAGAGCCCTCAACGAATCCAAATTGATCGTCCATAACGATACCGTTTTGCGTTAATCTCCCTCTGGCAATTAGACGTTGTCCTTCGCTCCGAGTGATTCCTAATTCATCCATTAAAAAGGTTAGTGCCATTTGACGAACAGGAGAATGGAGTTTTTTGGTGATGAACGGCATAGCTCTATTTCGCTTTCATCGCATCAAAACATTGAGCTACAAAATCTTCTTTGGAGATAACATGGTAAGGAATCTCATTGTAGGTAAACTCTAATGAATGGGCATGAAGTAAGAGACGTGATGCACCGGTATTGGAAAAGCGTTCTTCGCTGGACATCTCTCGATCTAAAAAGCGGACAGCATCATTTGCATCTTGTCCGTAAATCGGATCACCGACAATGGGATGTTCCACGTGGAACAAATGAACCCGTATCTGATGTTGGCGCCCTGTATACGGTGAAGCTTCGACGAGGGTGGTATCGGTATCAGGGAAATACTCCAGAGGAGTTATAAAGGTACGGGAGGGTTTTCCCTCAGGATGAACCCGAACAATCATACG
>NZ_JAFLKV010000007.1:0-6978 GCF_019163035.1 Sulfuricurvum sp. | reverse complement strand
GAGTTATAAAGGTACGGGAGGGTTTTCCCTCAGGATGAACCCGAACAATCATACGGACGATAGAACTCTCATCTTCGCGACGCAATAAAGGCTCTTGGATATCGAGTGGTTCTTTGAGATGCCCTTTTACCATAGCGATATACTTCTTAGTGATTTGGCGCTCTTCAAACATCATCTTCAAAGCGCGCTCACTTATTTTGTTTCGTGCCGCTAAAACCAAACCGCTCGTTTCCTGATCGATCCGATGGGTGATGTTGGCATCATGACCGAAACGGTGTTTGATCTCATCGTTGAGTGAGTAGGGAGTGTGTCTGTTTTGAGGGTGGACGAGGAGACCGCTGGGTTTGTCATAAACTGCAAACTCCTCTTCGATAAACGTAGGTTCTAATCCTAACGTCAAAGGTTCAAAACAGATGAAATCAAAAGACCCTTCGATAAACCCCGCATTGTTAGCCATCACTTCACCCTCTTGTGAAAGACGCCCTTTAGCAATTAAACGTTGTGCTTCACTTTGGGTTATCCCTAACTCTTGCATTAAAAATCGGAATGCTTTTTGACGAGTCGGTGCATGAAGCTGTTTGGTAACGAAGGGCAATTTAATTCCTTTTTAGGGAGGGTTAGATAGACTATATATAATAATAATAGAATGCGCATTTTAGCATAGTAAGGAAAGAGATATGGTAGATCGTTACGCCAGAGAAGAGATGAAATCCAAGTGGAGTATCCAAGCAAAATATCAAGCATGGCTCGATGTTGAAAAAGCGGTTGTTGTCGCATGGAATAAATTAGGTCTTATTCCCGATGAAGATGCAGAGAAGATTGTTAAGAATGCAGGATTCAGTGTTGAGCGTATCGATGAGATTGAAGCGATCACTCGTCATGATTTGATTGCGTTCACCACATCGGTTTCGGAAACTCTAGGAGAAGAGAGCCGATGGTTCCATTATGGTATGACATCTTCTGACACAGTTGATACAGCTGTCGCATTACAAATGCGTGATTCATTGGCATTGATTATCGAAGATGTCAAAATGGTAATGGAGTCTATCAAACTTCGTGCTGAAGAACATAAGATGACGTTGATGGTGGGACGTTCTCACGGAATTCACGGTGAGCCGATTACGTTTGGTTTGGTATTAGCGGTTTGGTATGATGAGATGGCTCGTCATCTAACAAACTTGGAACAAACGATGGAAGTGATCTGTGTCGGTCAAGTCTCAGGAGCGATGGGTAACTTTGCTCACGCGCCGTTAGAACTCGAAGAGTATACGTGTGAAGCGTTAGGGCTTAAATCAGCTCCTGCATCTAACCAAGTTATCCAACGTGATCGTTATGCACGTCTCGCTTCGGCACTCGCATTGATGGCAAGCTCTATCGAGAAATTTGCGGTACAGGTTCGTCACTGGCAACGCACCGAAGTGTATGAGTGTGAAGAATTTTTTGCCAAAGGGCAAAAAGGCTCAAGTGCAATGCCTCACAAACGTAATCCAATCTTGACCGAAAACATAACAGGGTTAGCTCGTATGGTTCGCGCCTATGTTATCCCTGCGATGGAAAACGTGGCGTTATGGCATGAGCGTGATATCTCTCACAGCTCTACCGAGCGTTTCTGGTTGCCGGATAGTTTCGTAACAAGTGATTTCATGCTTCACCGTTTTAATAGTGTTATCGCTAACCTCGTCGTCTATCCTGAGAACATGATGCGTAATCTCAACTTAACCGGCGGTTTGGTTTTTTCTCAACGTGTTTTACTCGAACTTCCTCTCAAAGGGGTAAGTCGTGAAGATGCGTACCGTATCGTTCAACGCAATGCGATGAAAGTATGGGAAGGGTTGCAACAAGGAAACAGTGCTGTTAATGAAGAAGGGGAGAGTTTGTATCTCCAATATTTATTGGCGGATGATGAACTTCGTAACTCTTTGAGTGAAGAGGCAATTCGTGAATGTTTCAACTTTGATTACTACACCAAAAATGTTGATAAAATTTTTGCGCGAGTATTTAAATAATTGGTTCAAAATTTGCTTTAATAAGCTTGTATAAAAAGAAGTCAAAAAGCTAGAAAATTTCTAAATTTTGAGGGTATAATACCCCTCTTATGTACATCAAGGAAACTGCTATATGTTAACTATTGTTAAGCGTAACGGCCGTCGAGAGCCGCTGGATATCACCAAAATTCAAAAATATACCTCTGCCGCGGTGAAGGGGCTAGTTAACGTATCGCAGAGCGAGTTAGAGGTTGATGCTCAGATTCAGTTTCGTGATGGAATCAACAGTAATGAGATTCAACACACTCTTATTAAAACAGCGGTTGATAAGATTGATATCGATTCTCCTAACTGGACGTTTGTAGCATCTCGTCTATTTCTATATGATTTGTACCACCGTGTAAACGGTTTTACCGGTTACGGCTCCCTAGAGAGCTATTTTGAACGCGGTGAAGCCGAAGGGCGTATTTTGCTCGGTCTGAGAGATAAATTTGATTTGGCGGATTTGGATGGGTATATCGTCCCTGATCGTGATTTACAGTTTAACTACCTCGGTGTTAAAACACTCTATGACCGTTATTTGATCAAAGATCGTCAAGGTGATCCTATCGAACTCCCTCAGCACATGTTTATGGCAGTTGCGATGTTCTTGGCACAAAACGAATCTGATCGTCAGGGTTGGGCGAAAAAGTTTTATGACATGATGTCCAAATTCGAAGTGATGATGGCGACCCCTACCCTCTCAAATGCTCGCACAAACCGTCATCAGCTCAGCTCATGCTATATCGGTTCTGCCCCTGATAATATCGAAGGGATTTTCGATGCTTACAAAGAGATGGCATTACTCTCTAAATTCGGCGGAGGGATCGGTTGGGATTGGACACAGGTTCGTGCTATGGGATCCTTCATCGACGGTCACAAAAATGCGGCCGGCGGAACCGTACCGTTTTTGAAAATCACCAACGACATCGCGATTGCGGTGGACCAGCTCGGAACGCGTAAGGGGGCTATCGCCGTTTATTTAGAGCCGTGGCACATGGACGTCAAAGATTTCCTCGATGTGAAGAAAAACTCAGGGGAAGAGCGCCGACGTGCTCACGATTTGTTCCCTGCACTCTGGATCAACGATATGTTTATGAAACGGGTCGTTGAAGACGGTATCTGGACGATGTTCGATCCGTTCGATGTAAAAGAGCTCAGCGAGCTTTACGGTGATGCGTTTGAGAAACGTTATCTCGAACTCGAACAAGATCCGAGCGTAGTGAAAGAGCACACCAAAGCCAAAGATTTGTGGAAAAAAATCCTCACCTCGTATTTTGAGACGGGAAGTCCGTTCTTGTGTTTCAAAGACAGTGCGAACCGCTCTAATCCGAACGACCATTTCGGGATTATCCGCAGTTCAAACCTTTGCACCGAAATTTTCCAAAATACACAGCCGAATCACTATTTGATCAAAATCAAATATGAAGACGGATCGTTTGTTACATTCGAAGAAGATGAGATCGTTAAAGTCGATAGCGGTATCGAAAAACCGGCGAACAAAGTGACAGCGCTCGATTCACTAAACGGTCGCCCTATCTATATCGTAGAGAAAGAGAAAGTGGACGGTGCGACGGCGGTATGTAACCTCGCATCGGTCAACCTCTCGCGTATTCACACCAAAGAGGACATTGACCGTATCGTTCCGGTAGCGATTCGCGCGCTCGATAACGTCATCGATCTGAACTTTTATCCTCTCGAAAAAGTAAAACGTACCAATATGCGCAGTCGTGCAATCGGTTTGGGGGTTATGGGTGAAGCGCAGATGCTCGCCGAGAATAAAATCGTGTGGGGAAGCCAAGAACATTTCGACAAAGTGGATGAAGTGATGGAAGCGGTGAGCTATAACGCGATCCTAGCATCTTCAAACCTCGCTGTCGAAAAAGGGTCATACGCCGAGTATCAAGGCTCTAAATGGAGCCGTGGAATTCTCCCGATGGATCATGCAACTCCTGAGGTACTTAACTTAATCGACCGTGGCGGATTGTTTGCACCGAACTATGAGTGGGATGAGCTTCGTGAAACCATCAAACGCCAAGGGATGCGTAACGGTTATTTGATGGCGATTGCACCGACGAGTTCGATTTCAATCCTCACAGGGACGACACAAACGATTGAGCCGATCTATAAGCGCAAATGGTTTGAAGAGAACCTCTCAGGTCTTATTCCGGTCGTTGCACCGCAACTTAGCCCTGAAACATGGGGATACTATACTCCGGCGTACGATCTCGATCAAACGATCCTCGTTAAAGCGGCGGCAATCCGTCAAAAATGGATCGATCAGGGACAAAGTCTCAATATCTTTATCACCCTTGATCGTGCCAGCGGTAAATATCTCAACGATATCTATATGCTCGCATGGAAACTGGGTCTCAAATCGACCTACTATCTCCGCTCTCAGTCACCGGAGCAAAAACAAGATACAGCAGACCGCTCGATGGAGTGTGAAGGGTGTCAGTAAAGCCCCTGAGCGCTTTAACGCTCAAAAACCTATTAGACCGTATCGACTTTGCTCGTCACGGTGAAGTCCACTCTCTAACCCCTCTTTCCACTACTTCCATAGAAATTCGTTTCAGTGTTCAGGATATCGCACGCGGTTATGACTGGATCGATGTACTTTTTCGTGTGGATGGTGTGAATGATGCCAAACTCGTAAGTGACAATGTTCTACGTTCTTTGGATATGAGCGAGGGGATTACGGTGGAGATGGATAGTAACAGTTGTGCGTTAGCCATCGGAAGTTACTTTGGCAGAGCGAACGAAGCCCCGTTTTATATCCTCGGAACCTCCATCGGGTACGAAGAACTTCCTTTTAGCGGTTAAGTAACTCTTTCACGCACGATTCGATCATCGTATACACGTGCTCAAAACCCTCAAAACCATCGAAAAAATAAGGATCGGGGACATCCGCTCCGTTATGCCCAAAATCTCCCAATTTCACCAAATTTTGACACCCTAGCGCTTTGAGATCACGGTAATTGCTTTGATCCAATGCAACGATCAGATCAAAGGCACTAAAATCGGTTTTTTTTACTTGGCGGGCATGAAGTCCTGAAATATCGACATCGTGGTTTTTAGCTACCGTTACGGAGTGTTTACAGGGTGTTTCACCGACGTGCCAGCTCCCCGTGCCTGCCGAATCGACGGTGATACTATGACTGCCCTCTTCTATCAACGCTCGCGCAACTCCCTCGGCAATCGGAGAACGGCAAATATTACCGAGACAAACAAAGAGGATCGATTTCATAATGAGTTAACTGTGTCGTTTGAAGGATCGGGTAGAATGAGTAGATGAATCAGATGCGAGTGTCTTCCAAAGTTTCGGGAGGTTAGCGGAGAGCTCTTGTCCGCGATAGAGCTCCGCTTCGGTGAGTTCATAATACATCTGATCACGACTGACACGTGCCCACTCACTCCCCTGCGCGGCGACATAGTTCCACAGTGCATAGGCGATGGTGTTGTTGATTTGAACCCCTACCCCGTTTTTATAGAGCCATCCTAGGATGAGTTGGGCATCGGTGTTTCCATTTTTTGCGGCTTGTTTAAATAAGCGGGAGGCTTGAATATGATTTTGAGGAAGTCCTATCCCCTCGATCATGAGGACACCAAGGGCAACTTGGGAATCAGGATGATTTTTTTGCGCACCGATTTTAAAAAGGCGAACCGCTTCTTTGTAGTCAACCGGAGTACCACAACCTTTTAGGTTCATAACTCCAAGAAAATAGAGGGATTGAAGATTGCCTTGTTCAGAGGCGGGAACAAGAAATTTCCGTGCTTCGATATAGTTTTGATGATAAAAGGCAACTTCGCCGTCGTGGGCAAGTTGTTCTGTGGAGGATGCGAAAAGGGTAGAGAAGCTAAGAAAGAAAAATGTTAATACAATTTTACAATTTGACATAGTAAGCTCCCTACAAAGGATAATGATATTTTACCATAATAGCTTAAGTTAAAAATAGAGAAATCAAATTACTATTTAATTTTTTCCAACAGGCAGATAAAAAACCCATCTATCGTATCGGTTGGCAAAATACGGACGGCATTTTGGACCCGCTCGTCATACACCTCTTTCCCCCATCGCGTCAGAGGCTTTTGTATGTTATCGAAAGGCAATGTGAGGGGGATGGTCTTTAAACGGTCTCCATGGCGCTCTAAAAGGTGCTGAAGAGGGCTTTCGTTCTCTTCTGGAGAGAATGAACAAGTACTATAGAGCAATTTACCGCCCGGCTTGAGAGCATCGAATGCCGAGAGCAATAATCGGCGTTGAAGTTTGGAGGTCTCTTTGACTTTGTGAACGCTCCAGTAACTCATCGATTTGGGCTCATGGGTTTTAAAGCGTGCCTCAGAGGAGCACGGCGCATCAAGAAGGATGCGATCAAACATCTCAGGGCACTTTTTACCGACACTTCGTCCATCGGTCATATAGGTGTGGGCGTTGGTCACACCTTGGTGTTTGAGGTTATCACAGAGGCGGAAGAATCGCTCTCGTTGAAGTTCCACCGCAGAGAGCCATCCGGTATTTTCCATCATCCCCGCAAGCATGAGGGTTTTCCCTCCCGGTGCGGCGGCGAGGTCGAGAACGGTCTCTTCGGGGCGAGGTGCGAGCAAGAGCGGGGCGATCATCGAGGAGAGGTTTTGGATATAGAGACGTCCCTCATAGAATGCGGATGTTTGAGTGAGGCGGAGTTTATCTTCTGGATTGATACGATAAACTCCCTCTAGGATATCCCACCCTACTCTCTCGTAAGTGATCCCCTCGCGTTCCAGCTCGGATTCGAGGTCACTGGGGGTTGTTTTAAGGGGATTGAAACGAAAAGTGACCCGTTTGGGTGCATCGAAGGTTTTGAGGATTTTATCAAATTGCTCATGTGGAACAATTTTCTCCAACCGCTCGCTAAACGTTTCGGGAAGGCTCATCGCACAACTCCATCGAGGACGGGGACGAAATCACATACCT
>NZ_JAFLKV010000018.1:11883-15447 GCF_019163035.1 Sulfuricurvum sp. | reverse complement strand
AGTTTCTCCCTCTAATGAAAATCGACGGACGTTTTTGGCTCACCAAAGAGGGGCAAAGCTTTTTGGGTGCGGGTAGAATCGAGCTGTTGGAGCGAATCGATAAAACGGGATCGATCAATGCCGCCGCCAAAGAGATGAAAATGAGTTACAAAGCGGCGTGGGAGCGGATCAACGGGATGAATGCCCTCGCCGATCAACCGCTCATTGATCGTCTCACAGGCGGGCGTGGGGGCGGAGGGACAAAACTCACCCCGTATGCGCGTGAACTCATCGCGACCTTTCAACGTTTCAACGAACTGCACCGCCAGTTTATCGACCGTTTCGCCGAAGCGGGACACGATCCTGAACGTCTTGCCCGCATCCTGAGCCGTACCTTTCTCACTACCAGTGCACGAAATCAGCTCCCCGCCACCCTCCTATCCATCGAGGAACAAGGTCTTAACGGTCTTCTTACCCTATCCCTGACGGGGAGCCATACAATTCAGTCCATTATCACCCTCAAATCGATCCGAAATATGGGACTCACTATCGGATGCGATCTCTACGCCATCATCAAATCGAGTGATGTTACTATCGTTACCGTTCCTCCAAAAAGCGATGAGGCGATGAACGCACTCAAAGGGACAATCGTGCGCGTCGAATCCCAAGACGAAACGGATGAGATCACCTTCGCGCTTGATCTTTTTACAGAACTAATCGCCCTCATGAATCACAAAGATACCGCGCAACTCTCCGAGGGGATGAATGCCTATACCCTTATCTCCCCCAAGCACATTATTATCGGTTTATAACCGCTTATATTACATTTGCATTACAATTTGGTTACAATTCGATTACAAAATAATTGAGAGGCAGTTTTTGAAACTCCATTGGCTAAATTACTGGATGATGCTCCATGCGACACTATTTTGGTTGTTGGTTTTATTAAGCATGTTCAAAATATTGGGCTACTATACCGTAGAGTGGGCAACCCTTTTTCAATGGTGGTGGTGGAATTTGTTTGCCTATCTGTATGTCGCACTCGTCCATTTTATTGTCGTGAATAAAAAAAAGTTTTCACAAGAATAAATCTTCAAATAATATCATTAAGCGTTATGTCAAAATATCAATAAGAAATTTTTTAAGTTATCTTTAGTAATACTATCATAACCGCAGACATTCACATATTAACAAAAGGGATGTCATGAAAACAAGTGCACGCAACCAACTCCAAGGTGTAATTACCGAAATAAAAAAAGGTCAAATCAACAGTGAAGTTGTAATGTCAATCGGGGGCAGTAGTGTCCTAAAATCGGTTGTAACCAATGAATCCGTCGATGAGATGGAACTCTGCGTCGGTGAGCGTATTTATGCGATTATCAAAGCTCCGTTTGTAATGGTTGCCAAAGATAAGCCAAGCAGAATCAGCACTCGCAACATTATTGAAACAAAAGTGACTGAAGTCAAAAATGGTATCGTAAACAGTGAACTAAAACTCGCTATGGGAGATCAGATTTTGACCGCTGTCATCACAGAAGATGCGGTAGAAGATTTGGATTTCAAAGTTGGTGAGACCGTTTACGCCCTTATCAAAGCTAACTTCATTATTCTCGCTAAATAACTCTCATTCGGGCGTTGCCCGAATCTCAAAACGACCTATTTGTAAAAAAATCTGAAAACTTTAAGACATTTTCTCTATAATTTCGTTATATCTTACAAAGCATAACGAAATTGTCGCATTTTTCCGCGAACCGTTTTTGCAATGTCCGTTTATGAATATCGTTATATCAAAATAGATACTAAGGAGTTGAGATGAAATTACTCAAAATCGTTCTGACATCGTTGGCGTTTGCCTCTGCGCTTGCTGCCCAAACCATTACCGTAGCTGCGGCCGCCAACCTCAAATATGCAATAGCGGACATTGCCAAAGAGTTTTCCAAAGAGAGCGGTATCGAAGTGAAAATCATCACCGGATCATCCGGTAAGCTGACGCAACAAATTATGAGTGGTGCGCCATACGATGCGTTTCTATCTGCCGATGTCGAGTATCCTGCCAAGCTAGCACAAAGTGGTTTCACTACAACACCATCTCAAGTGTACGCTTTCGGTACACTCATCCTCTGGAGCGACACTGGTGCCGATCTCTCTAAAGGGGTAGCCGTTGTTGCCGATCCGAGTGTCAAAAAAATCGCGGTGGCTAATCCTAAAACAGCTCCGTACGGTATCGAAGCGATGAACGCTATGAAATACTATAAAGTTGCCGATGCGGCTACGCCTAAAATCATCACCGCCGAATCGATCTCCCAAGTGGGTGCGTATGTGACGACCAAAGCGGTCGATGTCGGGTTTATGGCAAAATCGATCGTCCTCGCTCCTGAGATGAAAAATGTCGGAAAATGGGTCGAAGTCGATGATAAAGCGTATAACACTATCGATCAAGCGATGGTAGGACTCAAAAATGGTAGTCCTGAAAATCAGATCGCAGCCAAAAAATTCCTCCGTTATATGTCTTCACCAAAAGCGATTACGATCTTAAAAGCCAATGGGTATGGCATACCTGCTAAAAAATAAGGATTAGAAATGACAAAACTTAGCTTTGCTACGGCACTACTTTTAGGGACAGCGGTATTCGCCACAGCGGCGGATGATTTGGCATCAGCGTTTAAAGAGGGGAAATTTGAGGGGCGTATCCGTACCCAGTATTTCCTCACGGATTGGGATATGCACGATGGCGTCAACAAAGACAATACGGCAACCGCTTTTGCTATTGGGGGAAGTTTACTCTATAAAACAGCTCCGTTGTACGGAATCAGTGCGGGTACAGGTCTCTATACGACCCAAAATCCCGGAGGAATCACCGATGAGAGTGACGGTCGAAACATGACGACCCCGACCAAGTTTAATGCTACGACCAGCAACGACCTCTTTTTACGGGAAGGTGATGGTGCGACTGCGTTATCGGGTACCAATCCGACTACTTTGGTTACTTACGGTACGGGATACGCGGTACTTGCTCAGGCGTATTTACAATACGATATTGCTAAAACCAAAGCGACAGCAGGTCGATTGTTAATGAGTAATCCGTGGATCACTCCCAATGATACCAAAATGATCCCGATTGCCATCGAAGGGATTCAAATCAAATCGAACGATTTGGCGAACACCACGATCCAAGTCGATTATGCCGACAAAATCAAAGAGCGCGGTATGACCCATTTCGGGAATATGGCGGATACGGGAGATACCCCCGATGCAATCAAAGCATGGTACAAAACCACCTATTCCAATGCCGGAACACATGGAGAAGCACCTGATGTACTCATCGCCGGTGTGACCAATAAATCGATTGACGGTTTAGAGTTACAAGGGTGGGTAATGCATTGGCCGGATCTCTTGGATCAAGGTATGATAGAGGCAAACTATGCCATCGAAGCGGGAGATGCTATTATCTCTTTAGGGGGTCGTTTTATCCAACAGCGTGATAAAGGTGCCGGAGCTATCATCCGTCCTCAAACGAATAGCGGAGACACCGACCAAAGTATCGATTCACATTTGTGGGCGCTCCGTGCCGTAACCAACTACGGT
>NZ_JAFLKV010000018.1:2421-11783 GCF_019163035.1 Sulfuricurvum sp. | reverse complement strand
CGACCAAAGTATCGATTCACATTTGTGGGCGCTCCGTGCCGTAACCAACTACGGTCCGGCTAAACTCCTCGTCTCTGCGTCCCACACCGATGAGGGTGCCGATATGATCGCTCCGTGGCGCGGGTTTCTGACACAAGGGTATACCCGAAGCATGACTCAAACCGACTGGAACGCCGACAGCGATGCGTACAAAGTACAGTTCGATTACGATTTCAACCGCTACGTATCAGGATTGAGTGCTTTTATCAGCTATTCGGTCTATGACCGTAACCCGATCAAAAAGCCGTATCAAAGTATGACCAATCGTGCAACTCAAAATGATGACACGACCCAATGGAATATGGATATCGCTTATAAATGTTCAGGAAGTTTGAAAGGGTTGGAATTCTTGGCCCGCTTTATGGATCAAAACAATGATATCGACAGAGTGGGGACAACAGGTGCGGCAAACGGAAATACGTTTGATTCATCCAACAAAGAGATGCGTCTCGAAGCGAACTATCGTTTCTAATTTAAATCCCCTTTGGGGGAATATCGTGAAGTATCAGACGAGGCGACAGGAGTGTTTGTCTGCGGTTATTCAAATTGCCTGTCGTCTCCCCTGATATTTTAATCAAACCATAAAGGAAAACACATGACATTAATGACCTCTGAGGGCAAACCTGTATCACAGTTCAATGCCTGCGGAACCAAACCGTTCGAGCCTGCTAGTATGACACCCCATACGGCAGAAGCAAAAACCGATTTTGTCTATCCCGAAGTACCGTTTCCCACGATCATCCTCTATCAACAATGGGGCGAAGAGAACGTTCGCAACATGGTGCGCTATCATCACGGATTGCTCCGTAAAAGCGCTATCGGTAATCTCTTCCCCGCTGATGATGCGATGTTTACCTTTGCAACCGAAAAGACGGCGGATTTCTTCGTCGAAGCACTCGGAGGGGAAAAAGCCTATACCCCCGATCACGGACACCCTGCTCTGCGAATGCGCCATTTTCATATCACGGTCGATGAAAAAGGTCGCGAAATTTGGCTCATGATGTACAAAAAAACGATTAATGATTTAGGGATGCCGAGCGGATGTATCGAAGAGTTTTGGAACTGGATCGAACCGCTCTCTATTCGGATGATTAACCGCCGAACCACCGTTGCACCGATTGAACGCCACCCCTACTCGACTATTTGGAGGAATGTATGATTTTTTTTAATCCTATCGTTATATCAGAAAAGATACAAAATAATAATTCCTTATTAAAAACCAAATCTTTTACCGCTTCTTTTGGGGTGCATGCGGCACTTTTTGCGAGTATAGCCTTTTTCACGACAACCCATCCGATTCCTCTTCCTAAATCGGATGAAAAGATCACGATCTCTTTGGCTGAGTTTACTTCGACATCGGGAGATATTCACAAAATGGAAGCGATGCCGCAACCCAAAGAACATCACCAAAGCGTCACCCAACCACAAAAGCCTGTACCGAACGTTACTACGACTCCTCAGGAGAGACCGTCACTAACTCCTTCGGTCTCTCCTGAGGCGTCCGCGCCTTTAGCTATGCCCCATGCTGCGTCTTCACTTCCGTCATCAAGTACGCTAAATGATTCTCCTCATTTAACACCTTCCACTCCTGAACACGAATTACCAAGAAACCCTGTTTCAGAAAACAAAATCGGCGGAGCGGCATTGGGACATATCAGAGCTATGATCGAAAACGCCATCACCTATCCCGCTATCGCTCGGAAATTGCGATTAGAAGGGGTGGTATTGGTCACATTCACTCTCAAACCCGACGGTACGGTTGATACCGCACAGGTTAAAAGCACCAGCGGAAGCAACGTACTCGATAATAGAGCGATACAAACGATTCTCAGCCTCAGCGGTTATTACCCCTCGTTGGGTAAGACCTTTGAATTGAGTATCCCTATCGCGTTTAATTTACATAAATCCTAAAGGAACCCAGATGAATACCCTCCTACGTTTGCTTCTCCTATCGGCTATCGCTCTGACGTTGAATGCCAAAATACTCAACGACATTGACGGTAAAAAAGTGACCCTTCCTGATGTCACCGACCGAGTATTTGGTTCATCCCCACCGATGAACTATCTCCTCTATACCCTCAACCCTGAGAAAATGGTCGGACTCAATTTCGCAGCCAAAAATAGCAATAACAACGCGGATGGGGCATTTTTGAACAAAAAATTCCTCTCGCTTCCGGTGATCGGATCGTTTCACGGCGGAGGGCAAAACATCAACCTCGAAACATTGATGGCGTATAAACCGCAACTCGTCCTCGTGTGGCAGGATGATATGCTCGTTCAGACGGTCGCGAAAGAGATCGAAAAGACTAAAATCCCGACGTTTATGATCCCATTTCGGGAGATCAACGATATGCCCCGTGCCTTTCGTCTAGCGGGCAATGCCATCGGGGAGTCCAAACGGGGCGAAGAGTTAGCCCTATACTCTCAAAAGATCATCAACGAGGTACACAAAGGGGTTTCCAAAGAAAAATCGATCCGCTATTACTATGCCGAGGGGTTAGATGGGCTTTCAACCGAATGCGATAAATCGTTCCATGTCGAAGCGATGAATTTCGCAGGTGGCGAGAATGCCCATAAATGCCAGCAAAGCGGGATACTGGGGCTGGAGAAAATCAGTTTTGAAACCCTCCTCACCTATAACCCCGATGTGATCATCGTCCAAAATAAAAGTGTCTATTTTGACCTCATCAATGATCCGATGTGGAAAAATCTCCGCGCCGTGAAAACTAGTCGTATCCATCTTGTCCCTGTACAACCGTTCAACTGGATCGACCGACCTCCCTCGTTTATGCGTGTCATAGGTATCCAGTGGCTCGCCTCGGTGTTCCATCCTAAAACCTATAACGTCAATCTAAACCAACGTGTCAAAGAGTTTTATGAACTCTTTTTGCACGTCAAACTAAACGACCAACAAACTAAAACCCTATTAGGAGCCAACCAATGAAACCATCCATACTTATCCTCTCACTCGCCGCGTGTGCGGTTCTCACCGCCGATCCGTTAGGGATTGAGCGTATCGTCGTCAATGACCTCATCGATGATGGGGAGAGTATGATCGCTGATTCCAATCTCAGCAGTTCTAATCAGACGTTTGGGTCTAAAAGTATCGCGACGCTTGGGACACAGGCGAACATGAATCCCTACAGCGTTATCGCATACTCCCCTTCGGTCAATTTTACCCCTGTCGATCAAGCGGGTTCCAATGAGCCATCGTATCACGATCCGATCCGCATTCGGGGTAAAAGCCAATCAGGACCAGGGGGAGTGTTTATGGTTGATGGAATGCCGATCTCCAGTAACCCAGGGGGCGGGAAACAGCTCATGGATATGGAAAACGTCGCATCCATCGACCTGCTCAAAGGGTATCTCCCAACCGACAAAAATCTAGGCTTCTCCAGCCTCATCGGTAAAGTCGATATGAATCTCCGCTCCGCCCGCTCTTATGCTGGGGCTGAAGTATCACAAAGCTTCGGCAGTGATGATTTTATGCGTACCTTTGTCCGATTTGATTCGGGTAAGATCGGAGATGTAGCACTGTTTGGCTCATTCTCCCATCTCACAAACGATAAAACCAAAGGCTCTGGCGATCTCAAACGGCTCAACGGCACAATAGGGCTTACCTATACCCCTAATAATGCGTTTAAAGCCAAACTAACCGCTATACGCAACTCGGACGATCACCACAACTATTACAACCTCTCCTTTGCCGAAGCGAGTAATCTAAGGGCTAATTTCAACAAAGATTTTTCAACCTCAAAACCGACTACGGCGAATAATGTCAACTACTACGACTGGAATAAACAAAGTTTTGATACCACCGCACTGATGGGTGAAGTCGAATATAAGCCGACATCTAACGATACGATCTCTTTCAAACCGTACTATAAAAAAGATACGGGGGATTACTGGTACTCCAACGGTAATTTGAGCTCCGCAGTTGCCACCAACCGCGTCGTTAATTGGCAGATGGATCATGACCTCTATGGCGCTACCGCTGCGTATGATCATGAGTTTTCCGAAGCGCTTAAAACCAAGATCGGATACTGGTACCACAAACAGCTCCCTCCCGGACCTCCGAGCGATCAGAAAAAATACACGGTCAATGCGAGCGGTAATTTAGTCTTTATCGGCTATGCCGTACTTGCAGAGAACGATTACCACGTTTTGCAAGCACCGTTTGCACAACTCAGCGGAGAGATCGATCGTTTTAAATACGTTGCAGGATTGCAATACCAATCGTTTAAACTGGGCTCTCTCAAAAGCCACACCGCCAATTCCAGTGCCACAACCAGTTCAGACTATGACACCGCCATCGCGACAACCGCGCTCGATCCATGGGCGAGTGTCGAAGCCAAAACGTTTCACACCTATATCCCCTCACTCTATCTGGGATACAACCTCTCACCTGAGACGTCGCTCTATATCGATTATTCCCGTACGTATGGATTTGACGTCAATCTTTTCCCTACCTATGTATCGAATCGAGCTAATTTCGTTTCCAAAAACGTCACCCTCCAACAGCTGTGGGACAAGCTCGATCTTGAGCTCTCCGATAATATCGATGTGGGGGTAAAAACAACAGTAGGAGGTATCACGCTCAATCCGAGCCTCTTTGTCTCATTCGTCCAAAACAAACAGGCTAATATCTACGATCCGACCTACGGCGTCAATTATCCCGCCAATATCGGGGATGCATTCGGATACGGTGCGGAGTTTTCCGCGTATGGTCCGATCAATGAACAGCTCGAATTCTTATTAGGGCTTTCGTACAACCGTTACAACTTCACCCAGAACTTCCAAAGTAGCGCGACTACTACGGTCGATACGGATGGTAAACAGCTCCCCGATGCACCCAAATACATGGCAAAAGCTGCCCTTTCGTACCATCTAGGGGATTGGACACTTACTCCGAGTGCTCGCTATACCTCAAGCCGCTGGGGTGATGTCGCCAATACTCAAAAAGTGGACGCATTTACCATCGTCGATTTCGATATGGCATACCGTATGGGTCAGTTTATGGGTTCACGTAATGCCCTCTTCCGCCTCACCGCGACCAATCTGACCAATGAAAAGTACATCGCAACAATCAATGCCGCCGATAATGCACTAGCCGCATCGACAACGGCTTCAACCTATCAAACCGGAGCTCCGTTAGGAGTGTACGGCAGTCTCAATCTAAAGTTCTAAAATGATAAGCCTCAAAAGTTTCACCATCGTTGGGGGAGCATTAACGCTCCTTCTCCTCATCACCATCATATCGCTCCTGTGGGGGCAATATCCGATTGATTTACCTACCTTTATGGGGTATATGGAATTCAAACTTTTCGGAGGTGTTGGTAATGACACCTACACCCTCCTCGATAACATCATCCTCCAAATCCGTTTGCCGCGTGTATTGCTCGCCATCCTCATCGGTGCATCGCTCGCGGTCTCAGGTGCGGCATTTCAGGCGATGTTCGTCAATCCCCTCGTCTCTCCGGGGATATTGGGCGTATTGGCGGGAGCGGCGTTCGGTGCGGCACTGGGGATGCTTATATCTGAGCAATGGTACGTGGTTCAGGTATTGGCATTTGTGTTCGGGTTTGTCGCCGTCGGCGTTGCGGTTTTGATCGGTGGGATGGTGAGTAACTCCCGCTCTACAATCATGCTGGTACTCGGCGGTGTTATCAGCAGTTCACTCTTCACCGCTCTGCTGTCGGTCATCAAATACGTTGCCGACCCCTACAGTACCCTCCCCGCTATCGTCTACTGGCTGATGGGAAGTCTCACGATGGCGGATCTGCACAGTGTCCTCCTCGTAAGCATCCCGATCCTTTTAAGCATAGCGGGGATGATTGCCCTCTCCAAATATTTCGATCTCCTCAGCCTCGGAGATGAAGAGGCAAAAGCGCTGGGGGTGAATGTCCCCATGGTGCGCTTCGCGGCGATTATCCTCGCGACGCTGGCGAGTTCCCTCTCCGTCGTTATGGCGGGGATGATCGGCTGGGTGGGGCTTATCATCCCGCACATCATCCGTATGGCATTCGGTCCTTCGCATCGTCTCCTCATCCCACTCTCTGCGATTGTCGGGGCGATCTTTTTGCTCTTAGCCGACACGATCTCGCGTTTGGCACTGAGTGTCGAGATCCCTATCGGGATTCTCACCTCATTGATCGGTATCCCCGTCTTTATCATCGTACTTAAAAACGCGAGGGCAGCATGGAACTGAATCCCATTATTACGGTCAATGACCTCCATTTTTCTTACCCTAAGCATTCGGTGTTGGAGGGGATCGATTTTACCCTGAATCGCGGTGAAGTGGTGAGCTTATTGGGACCTAACGGATGCGGTAAAAGCACCCTAATCCGTCTCATCCTCAAACTCATCCATCCTGCACAAGGGGAGATATGGCTAGAGAATAAAACAATCCATCGCTACTCCCACCGCGAGATCGCCAAACATATCGCCTATATCCCTCAGTACCACAACGTCCCGTTCAACTACAGTGTACTGGAAATGGTGATGATGGGTCGAGTGAGCAAAAGCGGTTTTTTCGCCGCAGCATCGGCCAATGACCGTGCAACCGCATACGCTTCACTCGAACGCATCGGTATCGCCGATTTAGCGGGCAGAGCGTTTGGGCATCTCAGCGGCGGACAAAAACAGATGGTGCTCCTCGCCCGCGCCCTCACCCAAGAGGTCAATACCTTTATCATGGATGAGCCGGTCTCAGGGTTGGATTACGGGAACCAAATCCGTCTTCTGGAGCTGATCAATGATTTGGCACGCCAAGGGTACACCTTTCTCAAAACAACCCACTACCCCGATCACGCCCTCATGGTCTCCAGCCGTGTAGTCGTGATGAACCATGGACGAATCATCGCCAACGGACTCCCCGAAGAGGTTATCAACTCCTCAATGATCCGTGAAGTCTACGGGATCGAAGCGGATCTCATCACCCACAATACCAATACGTGGTGTATCCCCACTTTTTCCAAAGGAGCCTTATGAGAGCGTTATCTCTTCTCATTATTCTATTAATATTTACTAATATTATAGTAGCACGTACCATCACCGATGATTTTGGACGAGTCGTCACGATCCCTGATAAAATCACAAAAATCTACTCCCCATCGCCCCCACAGACCATGACGATTACGGCATTTGATCCCGCTCTCGTTGCGGGGCTGAATTTTCCGTTTAAACCCGACCAAAAACACTATGTCGGCGTTGCCGCATCGCGTCCCGTAGTTGGAGGATATTTCGGTCAAGGAAACACCCCCAATCTTGAAGTCCTAGCCTCACTAAAACCCGATGTGATCCTCATGTGGGGAAATGCCACAGGCTCAAACATTCAGCTCAAACAACTAAGCACGCTCGGTATCCCCGTGTTAATGGTGCGCAATGAGTCGATCAACGATCTCATAGGCGAATTCGACCTATTAGGAAAGCTCACAGGAAACACTAAACGCGCCCGTGAGCTTATCGCCTACACCAAAGAGACCTTGGGGCTTGTCCAGTCGCTCCAGAGCAAGGTCTACGCCCGCAAAGATGTCCGCTACTACTTTGCCGAAGGGATGGACGGAATGTCCAGCGAATGCGAGGGTTCCAGACACCTCGAACCCTTTACCTACGCCGGAGCCAAAGATGCTATCAATTGTAAAAGTATTTCTAATTACGGGATGGAAAAAATGTCGATGGAACAGATCATCCTCGCCGACCCTGACGTGATTATCGCTATGGAACCCTCGTTTGTCGAGTCTATTGCGACAAATCCGAAATGGAAAATGCTCCGCGCGGTTAAAACGGGACACATCCTAACCGTACCGAATGTCCCGTTTAACTACATCAGCCGTCCTCCATCGCTCGCCAGACTCATGGGGATACGGTGGTTGATACACACTTTTTATCCCGATTTAATCGCTCCGATCGATCAGGAGAAAAAACGGTTTGAAAAGCTCTTTTTCCCTGCCTATCGGGGATAAGCGTTTTTTTAACTATCGTTATATCATATTTGACACATAAAGGAACCAATATGAAAATAGGACTATTTTGCCTTAGCGAAAACTACTCCGGCAATGTGCAAGAGAGCATTATGGAACAGCTCCGTCTCGTTGAGCTGGCGGATGAACTCGGATTTGATGAAGCGTGGTTCGGCGAACACCATTTCAACGCTTTTAGCGTTATCCCTGACCCTGCTGCCATGATCGCTTATGCCGCAGGACGTACCGGATGTATCCGCTTGGGAACGGCGGGGTTTCTCGCCCCCTTTTACCATCCCGTCCGACTCGCTGAGAGTATTGCGCTGCTCGACAACCTCTCAGGCGGTCGGATCAATGCGGGATTTGCCAAAGGGGGATTTGCCCCCGATACCCGATATTTTCTCCAAAACAAAGAGGAGCTAAGAGCACTGATGTACGAGAGTGTCGAGGCTATCGATGCCTTGTTGCATGAGCATGATACCGAGTACAACGGTGATTTCGTCCAAACCCGAAACATCCCCATCGCACCTCATCCGATCCAAGCGCGAGTCCCCTTTTTCATCGCGACCTTCTCCTCCGAAGAGACGATAGCCTTTGCCGCACGCCACGGCTATGGGTTGATGATGTCGCAAGGGGCTTCTTTAGAGGAGTGTATCGAGGCACGTAACCTTTATTGCTCGATCGCAGGATATGAGCCCGAAATGGTCATCATGCGGGTTTTTTATGTCGCCGATACGTACGAAGAGGCATCGCACGCAGTTTTACCGGCGATCGATCATTTTGTACGCTGTATGCGCGCCGTTCAAGAAGAGCAAACCCAGCCGACGTTCGATCTCGAAGCCTACGAACTGCTTCTAAACGAGCGCAAAGGGTTTTTCAACGGTCAGAAGTTTTTTGACAACGCCATTTTGGGAACCCCCGAGCAGTGCATCGCTACCATTAAAACCATCCAAAAGGAGCTTAACCACGTCCACCTCGTTCTCAAACCATCCTCCACCGATCACACTCAAAATCGGTGGATGTTATCGCAATTCAATACCCAGATTCGACCCTACATTTAAACACAAGGAAATGAAATAAAAAAACACCTGCTGCTCCTCTCACTGGCAACCGCTTCAGCACTTTACAGTGCGGAAGGGGTTTTTGAACTCGGCAAAGTTGATGTAACGAGCACCTCGGATACCTCTTCTACGACTACAATCATCGATGCACAAGAGATGCAAGATCATGAGAGAAAAACTGTTCTAGAAGCGCTTAACCTTCTATCGGGTGCAACAATCCAAAGTTTTGGTGCCAGAAATGAGCAGATGATTATGATACGAGGATTTGACGTTAAACACGCCCCGCTCTTTATCGACGGTA
>NZ_JAFLKV010000018.1:0-2321 GCF_019163035.1 Sulfuricurvum sp. | reverse complement strand
ATGATTATGATACGAGGATTTGACGTTAAACACGCCCCGCTCTTTATCGACGGTATCCCTATCGCCGTACCGTATGACGGATACGTTGATTTCTCCCGCTTCACGACATTTGATCTCTCCGAAATCGAAGTCTCCAAAGGTCTCGCGTCTCCGCTGCTCGGAGCCAATACCTTTGCGGGTGCGATCAATCTCGTTACCAAAAAACCGACCAAAGAGTTCGAAGGGGAAGTCGGAGCAGGATTTTTCAGCGGAAATGGACGAACTGAATACATCAATCTGGGAACCAATCAAGGGAGCTATTATATACAGGCATCCGGATCTAAAACCAAGCGCGATACCTATCCCCTCTCCGATGATTTCACCCCTGTACGCACAATCAATGAAGACGGCGGTGATCGCAACAACGCCTATGCAACCGACGACAAGCTCAATCTAAAAGTCGGATTTACCCCAAATTCAACCGACGAGTACGCCATCAACTATATCCGCCAAAATGCCGACAAAGGGGTTCCGCCGGATGAGGCGATGAACTTGTCGGGGCGCGGCTTCTGGCAATAGCGCTATTGGGACAAGCAAAGTCTCTATTTCCTCTCCAAAACCGATTTTGGTAACTGGTATCTCAAAAGCCGCGTCTTTTATGACAAATTCCAAAACTCACTCGCGATCTATACGAATAACGGCTTGTACAACACCTTTAACGGAACGGCAGGAAATCCTAGCTGGTATGATGAGTATGCCAAAGGGGCATCATTAGAGAGCGGAGTAAAGCTCACTGCTGACAATACCCTCAAAATGGCACTTCACTATAAAATCGACGACCACCAAGAAGGCGGTGCCAATCAAGCGGCGGTCTATGAGATGAAAGATACAATAAGCTCTCTCGGCATCGAAGATACCCATACCTTCTCAAAAGCTCTCTCCCTCACCATCGGAGCCAGCTATGACCGCGAAGAGATCGATACGGCGCAAAATACCCAGTACGGCAAACCCAATACCAATTATTATAATGACGGCGCAGGGGTGAGTCAAAATACGACAACCGGATACACAACAAGCCAAGAGTTTGCCCACGGAGACACCTCCTCCTTTAACCCTATGATCAAACTGGAGGGACAAATCGATGATTCCCTCTCATGGTATGGGGGTATATCAGGAAAAAGCCGTATCCCATCGATCAAAGACCGCTACTCGTTTAAATTTAATACCTTTGTCCCGAATCCTGCACTAGATGTCGAAAAAACCATCAACTACGAAGTGGGCGGAACCAAATCACTCGGAAATGCGTCGTTTAGCGGAGCCTTGTTTTACGCGGATGTGAGCGATTACATCCAAAGCGCTTATATACCGCTCTGGTACAAAAGCGGAGCAACCTACACTCAACAGCAACAACTCCAAAACGTCGGAAAAGTAACTCAAAAAGGGTTTGAACTATCCACCGTCTATGCCCCATTCGAATCGCTATCATTTGAGGGGAGCTACACCTACCTGAAAATGACCAACGAAGTCGATGAGAGCCAAAAAATCACCGACGTACCGAAAGAGAAGTTCATCGCTACCATCGCCTACACTCCGATCGAAAACCTTACATGGTTCAATACCTATGAGTATGATTCAGAGCGTTATGCCGCTACGGGAACGACCGGAACCGCTCCCAATACGAAAAATCTCTATAGTTCAACCGGATGCGTCTCGGTATGGAATACCAAAGCGACCTTGAGAGCTACCAAAGCGGTCTCATTCGATTTGGGTATCAACAATGTATTCGATCGTAACTTTTACTACAACTACGGCTATCCTGAAGCAGGACGCAGTGTCTTCGGCAATATCCGTTACAAATTTTAATCACCTTTGGGGAGTCGATCTCCCCGATATTTCAGTATAATAATAACAACTTAGGAGAGACCATGTTTTTAGAACCGATCAATTTTTCCGCCATGTACCGTGAGCACAAAGCCACCACCGATTTCAAAGGAAAAACGAGCAGTGACTGGGATGAAAAATCGGCCGATATGGCGGCATCCGTCATCAACAGCCCTTATGTGGAGGATTTCATCTCCCGTATGAACATCACGGGAGACGAAGTGGTTCTCGACATCGGGTGCGGACCGGGAACCCTCGCGATCCCGTTGGCAAAACGGGTCAAAGAGGTGATCGCTATCGACTTCTCCGCCCAAATGCTCAAAGAGCTCAAAGCCTACGCCGCGCGCGAGGGGGTTAATAATATTAAAACATATCATATCGGGTGGGAAGATGACTGGAGTATTCTTCCGCAAGCCGACATCGTCGTAGCCTCCCGCTCGATGGAAGTTCCCGATGTCGAA
>NZ_JAFLKV010000035.1 GCF_019163035.1 Sulfuricurvum sp. | reverse complement strand
GGGTTTGCGGCGTAAATACGAATGCCTTAAGGCGTTCGTGTAGAAAATCTACTCGGCAGGATTTTTAATACCGGCTGATTTCATCGCTTCTACCGATTGTTCCAATAACTCTTCAGCATTTAAGCAAGAGTCGATTTGTACAACTCCAATCAAAATATGTTCATTTTTCATATCAGTGATACAGATAGATTCAGCGATTAAGCGATTAAAGCGTATTGCTGCAATTTCGGCATCTTCTTCATTTGTATGGCGTAATAAGATTGAAAAGATACCGTTTCCATAATATGATATTGAGTCACTTCGGCGTAATGCATCAGTTAAAATTTTTCCCAAATCGCGTATTATATTTGCTTGCGATTTATTGCCCTCTATCTGCATAGTTTCGAAGGATAAAGAAATAGATAACAAAGAGCTTTCGCAAGGAATATTTGCACAAGATCCACGTTCTTGTTCAATAATAGTAATAAAATAATTTTTATTGTATACACCTAAATTTGCATTGTATAAACTGGATTTTTTTGCGTTTTTTATAGAATTTGCGGCAGTTCCATATAACTCTTTGATGCTTGCAGATTGTTTTTCTAACGAAACTAAAAATTTATCTAATGTATTTTCTACAGAAGATGTAACTTCAAGCAGCGTCTCATGATTTTTATTGGTAACTACTATCTCTTTTTTGATTTGAATTATTTTTTTTAAAAGAGCTGTATTTTTATAGATATTCGACCCTTGCGTCAAAATTAATTTTACGGCTTTTGCTCCTTTGTTTAATGACCTCTCATATTCAAATCCATTGTGGGATGTTACATTCAAGCGAGGGGTGATAGAATTGATTCGTTGGCGGAATTCATCATTTCTAGTCTCCAGTAACTTATCAAAATAGAAGCTGAAATTTTCTGGAATAGGGGGCAAATCATTCTCTTTAAGCTCCGTCATGATTTCATCGACAAGGGCATAAAGGTCAGTGTTGATATTTGGCATAATAAACATACTTCTAGTTGGATTTTTACAGTTAACAGAACATAGAAAATTGTTAGATGTCTTGCAGAAATTATCTCATTTTATAGTTGCAAATATGTTGCATTTTAAAAAGAGTTGCTTTGTCGCCAAACGAAGCAAAGTTGCGATATATTTCCTATTACTAAAAAATGTACTAAGGTAAAAGAATTTATGAGCCAAAACGAACCGATGACACCCAGAGGATATGATGAACTTTTGCGGGAGTTCAAATACCTCAAAGATGTCGAAAAACCCCGCGTTAATGTTGAGAAACAACGAGCGGCGGAACTCGGTGATCGGAGTGAAAATGCTGAATATCATGCGGCAAAAGAGAAGTTGCGTCACATCGATAAGCGTCTTTTTTATCTCAACTCGATGATTCAAAAAGCTAAAATGATTGATCCATCAATTTTAGATCACTCCCGTGCTCACTTTGGAGCGACG
The DNA here is from genome assembly GCF_019163035.1 of Sulfuricurvum sp. Classification (GTDB taxonomy): domain Bacteria; phylum Campylobacterota; class Campylobacteria; order Campylobacterales; family Sulfurimonadaceae; genus Sulfuricurvum. The sequence continues at coordinate 14,494 of NZ_JAFLKV010000035.1, read as the reverse complement.
ATTGTGATTATGGATGTGAACACGGATGAGGAGTTTTCTTATAGTATTTGCGGAACGTTGGAAAGTGAGCCAGAAAACGGTCTTATTTCAGTACATTCACCACTATCGCGCGCGATGCTCGGGAAAGAGGAGGGGGATGAATTTAGCGTTCACCTTCCCAGTGGAAAAAAGAGCTATGAAGTGATTGGCATCGGTTATACTGACATCTTTTCCCTCAAAAAAAATATCCGTAGTGAAAAAGATTTCGGGTTTAAATAACACTGCTTTAAGATGGATGAATATTCCCCTTTGCTATAATCGCGTTACTATTATTAATTTACTAAGGAAACTGCCGTGAGCACTCCCCTCCCAGAGATCGAAAAAGTTCTAAAACAGCATAAATTGTCCATGGACGATTATGCTCATATCAAAAAAATTCTTGAGCGCGAGCCAAACCTCGTCGAAATCGGGATTTTCTCAGCGATGTGGAGTGAACACTGCAGTTATAAATCGTCTAAAAAACATTTGAGCGGTTTCCCGACTAAAGCGCCGTGGGTTATCCAAGGACCGGGTGAAAATGCGGGTGTTATCGACATCGGCGGCGGATATGCAGCGGTTTTCAAAATGGAGAGCCATAACCACCCGAGTTTTATCGAACCGTATCAAGGTGCGGCAACCGGTGTCGGCGGGATCATGCGTGACATATTTACCATGGGTGCACGCCCTATCGCCAACCTTAATGCACTCCGTTTCGGAAACGTGTTGAACCAAGATGACATCAGCGCGCATCAGCGTTATTTGGTGCGCGGTGTCGTATCGGGTATCGGCGGATACGGTAACTGTATGGGAGTTCCGACCATCGGCGGAGAGACGAGTTTCGATGAGTGCTATAACGGTAATATCCTTGTTAATGCGTTTACTCTCGGACTCGCCAAAAGCGATGAGATTTTCTACGGAAAAGCGGAGGGGATCGGCAATCCAGTCATCTATGTCGGATCTAAGACAGGGCGCGATGGTCTCGGCGGTGCGGTTATGAGTTCGGACAGTTTCACGGAAGCGTCTAAAGGGCTTCGTCCGACGGTACAAGTGGGTGATCCGTTTACCGAAAAACTCCTTCTCGAAGCGTGTTTGGAACTTTTCAAAACCGATTACGTCGTCGGGATTCAGGATATGGGAGCAGCGGGATTAACGTCGAGCTCATTCGAGATGGCGGGACGCTCTGGTAGCGGGATGATTATGCACCTCGACAAAGTTCCTGCTCGTGAAGAGGGGATGATGCCATACGAGTTCATGCTCTCTGAATCTCAAGAGCGTATGTTGATTTGTGCGCGTAAAGGGACAGAGCAGGCGATTATCGATATTTTCGAAAAATGGGATCTCGACTGCGCCGTGATCGGTGAAGTAACGGCGACGGGTAATATGGAGCTTTTCTGGCATGGTGAAAAATGTGCTGAGGTTCCGGTTGATCCGGTGAGTGAAGAGGCTCCGGTATTGGATCGCCCAATGTCACGTCCAGCGTATCTCGATGAGATCGCCAACGTAAAACTCAGTGATTTCGATGCGGTTGATAACCAAAAAGCATTTGAAAAACTGATCGCTTCGATGGAAGTGGTCGATAAGCATTGGATTTATGAGCAATACGATTCAATGGTACAAACCAATACGGTCAAAAAGGGGGGCGAACTCGATGCTTCTGTTATCCGTATCAAAGAAAATGGCGTAGCCTTGGCGATGAGCGCTGACTGTAACGTTCGCTACTGCTATATCGATCCGAAAGCGGGAGCTGCGGCAGCAGTAATCGAGAGCGGACGTAACGTCGCGATGAGCGGTGCAACCCCGAAAGCGATTACCGATTGTCTCAACTACGGTAATCCAGAAAACCCTGAAGTGATGTGGCAGTTTGGTCAAGGGTGTTTGGGGATCAAAGAGGCGTGTGCTGAGTTGAATACCCCTGTTATCGGCGGGAATGTATCTCTTTATAACGAAACGAACGGCAAGTCCGTATTCCCGACCCCGTCTATTGCAATGGTAGGGGTGAATGAAGATCAGCATAAAGTGTTGATGTCTGCGTTCCAAAAAGAAGGAAACGTATTGTACCTCGTCGGTGAAAGCCGTTCGGAATTCGGCGGATCACTCTATATGAAAGAGCTTTATAACGTGGTTGCGGGGACGATTCCTGCTATCGATTACAATGCAGAGCGCGGATTGTGGAACCTCGTTATTGAAGCGAATAAAAAAGGACTCCTCTCAGCGGCAAAAGACTGTAGCTCCGGCGGCGCGGCAATCGCACTCGCTAAAATGGCGTGTGTCAGTGATAAAGGGGTAAATGCTTCGATTAGTGTTAATGATGTTCGTGATATTTTTGCGGAGAGTATGTCTCGTGCGATTATCGAAGTTGCCCCTGAGAACTGTGCAGCATTTGAAGCGATGGCAGGATTGTTGCCATGTGTAAAAATCGGAACAGTAGGCGGTGATACGTTTACCCTCAACGATGTGTCGATGAGACTTCCTGAGATGCAAAATATCTACTACAACACCTTCAAGAAAGTGATCGAAGGGGATTTATAATCTTTCGTCATACCCTATAGGGTACAAGAACCCCTTTGGGGTAGCGTACTAGATACGGTATCTCTTTATTCTTTATGGATTCCGTGTCGTGGCACGGAATGACAAAACTACTCTTTTAATCTCTCAATCTTAGCACCCAATAGGCGTAATTTTCCCTCTAAGTCTTCATACCCGCGATCAAGATGGTAGATACGGTGGACATTCGTAGTCCCTTCTGCTGACATAGCGGCAAGAACGAGTGCGCTGGAAGCACGTAAATCGGTTGCCATAACATCGGCACCCGCTAGGCTACACGGCCCGATTACAGTTGCCGTGTGACCGCTTAGTTTGATTTCGGCTCCAAGACGTTGCAATTCACTCACATGCATAAAGCGGTTTTCAAACAAACGCTCTTCGATGGTGCTGGCGCCCTTGGCAATCGTAGCAAGTGCTAAAAATTGTGCCTGCATATCGGTCGGGAATGCGGGGTATTCTTGGGTGATAATATCGACGTGTTTGAGTTCCGTTGCGGGATGAATCGTCATCGTATTTTCACCACATTCGACGCGACATCCCATTTGCTCTAGCTTTGCCGTAACGGCATCGAGGTGATCGGGACGTACACGCTCTAGCGTAATCGTAGAGCCGGTAATCGCTCCTGCGCAGAGATAGGTTCCTGCTTCGATACGATCGGGGATAACTTCAAAATCAACCATCTCGATGGTTTTTCCGCCCGTACCGATGATAGTAAGTTCAGATGTACCGATTCCGCTAATATCGATACCGCTATCGCGAAGGATTTCACATAGTTGTACCACTTCAGGCTCTTTTGCACAGTTTACTAGGACGGTTTTACCGTGTGCCAGTGCCGCCGCCATAACGATATTGGCGGTTCCGGTAACAGTGATCTTATCAAAAATGATATGGGCACCTTTAAGCCCCTCAGGAGCTACCGCATGAACGTATCCCGCGTGAATGGTGATCTGTGCCCCCATTTGTTCTAATGCTTTGAGGTGTAAGTCGATAGGGCGCTGACCGATAGCGCATCCGCCCGGAAGAGAGACTTCACAGTGACCGAAACGGGCTAAAAGTGGTCCTAATACGAGGATCGAGGCACGCATCGTTTTAACGATGTCGTAGTTTGCCATCGTATGGTTTACGGTAGAGGTGTCAACATTGAGAACATGATTCTCTAATGTACAGCTGGCACCGAGGTTTTGGAGAAGTTTGAGGAGTGTCTTGATATCTGCCACTTCAGGCATATTGGTGACTTTTAGCGGATTATGGGCTAACAGTGCTAATGTAATGAGAGGCAATGCAGCATTTTTTGCGCCGGAGATAGTAACAGTTCCGCTAAGTTTAGTCGGCCCTTGAATTCGTAAATAGTCCATTAAATTCCCACAATTATTAAAGTTTGATATTATAAGTCAACATAGGTTAAAATTATCAAAATATACCAATACTCGAAGGAGAAAATGTGAGTTCAGCACTTGATCGCCTAAAAAACCTGACAGCACAGATCTCCAGTTACGAGTTAGAGCGCAAAAGTAACCTAAAAACGCTCGAAGAGCTTTACCTAAAACTCGGGATTAATACCAAAGTTCTCCACTTTGATGCGTTATTTGAATTCAAAGCGATCAATCTTTCAGGCTTATCACTAGCCGATGATGATTTGGGGGCGATAAAAGAGGGAAAATACGCTCAAATTATTGCTATTATTTACGATAAAGAGGCAAAAGTTAAAAACAGAAACATCTCATTGGCCTATTACGGACGTGCTGAAAAGCTAACTCCTGAGCAAAAAAATGAGATTATTTCGTTTGTACTGGGGTGGCGTTTTGAAAAAAGCTTTCGTACCTTGGAACATTATCACAATCTCTTAGCCCATCTTAAATCCTCCCGTGCCGTCTAATCTATGCTCATCTTTATCGATACCGAAACGACAGGATTAGACCTCAAAGACAGAATCTGTGCTTTTGGGGTGATAGAGGATCATGCAACCTATTTTGAACGTATCAATCCGGGAAAAAAGATTCCTCCTGCCGCTTCCGCTATTCATCATATTACCAACGAGATGGTGGCTGATGCTCCGTCGTTTGGGAAATCCGACATCCATGAAAAACTCAAAGAACTCAATACCACTGAAAATATTTTGGTCTCTCATAATGCCCCTTTTGATGTTGCGATGTTGGAGAAAGAGGGGTTTACGTGGCAGGGGAGTATCATCGATACGCTCAAATGTTCTAAATCGCTGATGGATGATTTGGAGGGGTACAGCTTGCAGTTTTTACGCTATGAACTGAGGTTATATCGAGAAGAAGCGGGCGTTTTTGAAGCGCATAATCTCCCTGTTATCCCTCACCATGCACTGAGCGATGCACTGCACACCAAAATGGTGCTGGAATACCTCCTCGATTTAGCGGAGATTGAAAGACTAATCGAAATATCTAAAAGCTATGTTCTTCTGACACGCCTTCCGTTTGGAAAATATGCCAAAAAACGGATCGAAGAGATAGCCCTCAAAGATGCCGGTTATCTCAAATGGATGGTGGAGAGTTTAATGGATATGGATGAAGATTTGCGTTATAGTATCGATTATTATTTGAGAGGAAAGTGATTTGAAAGTAGCCATTCAGTGTGATTCTCCATTGTTGCAACGTGCATTGGAACTTTTTCTTGAGGGGTATTTGAGCTCACTTCGTCAGTGCGATATTCTCATCCGTGATAAAGATATTCAAGATGATGAACATATTACGTTTGTCGTCGGTGTGGATGACGGCTCTGATTTGATCAAACCTTTTTCCAAAGCCCAGTTACTTCACGCGCTCAATCAAAAATTTGAATCGTTAAAACATACTCCTGTTATACCTGAAGAGAGTAATCTTCCCACAATCGATGGGGTCAGTTTCGAAATTTTAGAGCGTCATATCGACAAATTGACGCGCGAATACCAATCCAATATACTTAAAGCGATACGTGCATTTTATGAAAAATAATCCTACCATTACCAAAAAAATCATTGCCGGAAAATACAAAGGGAAAACCCTGAAGCTCCCCTCAAAAGAGACAACTCGCAGTTCCAAGGGGATTGTACTGGAGTCTTTTTTTAATACCTTGCAATTTGATATTATCGATGCTGTCTTGGTCGAAGTATTCAGCGGCAGCGGTTCCATCGGGCTTGAAGCGCTTAGTCGGGGAGCAAAAAAGATCATTTTTATGGAAAAAGATCGTGATGCGATTCGCACATTGCGTGAAAATATCGCTCAAACCGACCCGAGAGCCTGTGAAATTCTCGAAGGGGACAGTTTCAGTAACATCGTTCAGGTAAAAAAGCGTCTTGCCGCATTGGGTGAGAGTGCCTTTATCTATGTTGATCCCCCTTTTGCAATCCGTGAGGGGATGGAAGCAATTTACGACAAAATGATTGACATGATCGCGTCACTCCCCCTTGAAATGGCGACTTTGATTATCATCGAGCACATGAGTACCCTTGAATTACCTGACTCCATCGGTCATTTTAATCGCCTCAAATCCAAACGCTTCGGAAAAACCTCTCTTACTTATTATGCGTAAGCTATTTTTGGAATAGCCTTTGCTTTATCCTTTGAAATAAAAGGATGGGTATGAGATTTTTTGGTTTACTTTTTTGTTTACTAACCATGGCAGAAGCCACACGTATTAGCGAAGTAGCTAATATCGTCGGTGTGCGGGATAACCAAATTATCGGTTATTCACTCGTGGTCGGTTTGAAAAAAACGGGTGATGGTACGACCTCTAAATTCACCCTCCAATCAATCGCGAATATGCTCAAAGCGATGAATATTGATATGAACCCCGTTGACATCAAATCCAAAAACGTTGCTGCCGTTGTTGTTACCGCTAAATTTGCTCCGTTTGCCCGTCAAGGGGATGCATTTGATGTTACTGTCTCCTCTATCGGGGATGCAAAATCGCTGGAAGGGGGGACATTGCTGATGACTCCTCTCAAAGGGGTTGACGGTAAGATTTATGCGTTAGCGCAAGGTTCTATCAGTATCGGCGGTAAAAATGAAAAAGGTGCCGGAGCAGAGTCTCACCCTACAGTGGGGATGGTATACGGCGGTGGTTTGGTTGAGCGTGAAATCACCCAAGACCTGTATCATCAAAATAGCGCAACTCTCTCTCTAAAAACATCCAACTTTGCTAATTCTGTAGCGATACAAAATGCGATAAATGCAAAATACCGTACAACAGTCGCAACGGCAGTCGATCCACGTACCATACAATTACAGCTTCCTAAAAACAAATCAATGGTTGAGTTTTTAGCCGAAGTGCAGAGTTTGGATATCAATTATGCACAAGAGCAAAAGATTATTATCAATGAGCGTACCGGAACGATTATTGCGGGTGTGGATGTTGAGGTTAAACCGGTTGTGATTACGCAGGGGGATATGACGGTAAAAATTCTTTCCCAAAACGAAGTCTCTAAACCAGCAGGAAGTGTCACAATGGACAAAAGCCTTGTGATCGGATTAAATGAGAATGAGGTTTATACTGAAAAAGGGACAACTACGGTTGCTAACATCGCCCGATCACTCCAAAAAATGGGAGCGACACCAAAAGAGATGATCTCAATCCTCCAAGCGATGAAAAGTGCCGGAGCTATCTCGGTCGATTTGGAGATCATCTGATGGATATCACAGCTGTTCAGAATCAGCGAGCTATCCCGACCATTGGAAGCAAAGAGGGTGATAAAGCGCTTCGGGAAAAAACAGATCAATTTGAAGCGATTATCGTAAAAATGATGTTGGATGAAGCGATGAAAGATGAAAAAAATGTATTTACCAGTGCCAACGATCCGGGAGATAAAATTTTTAAATCGATGTATCGTGAAGAGCTATCCAACGCGAGTGCGGGAGGATTTGGTTTTTCTCAAATGCTTTTTGAACACCTTAGTCAAAAGGGTGCCAAAATAGATAAATAGACTAAATTTTTAAAGGTTTTTGCCGATATGGTGGTATACATCATATATGGATAACAAGGATTCACCATGATCTCAAGTGTGAACGGGTCGCTATTAAAGGCGACATATCAAGAACCGACATTAAAAACCAAAGAGCAGGAGAAATCCACGCAATCTATTACCAAACAAGGTGACACAAGCCGAATCGATGAGCTAAAAGCTTCCATCGAAAAAGGGGAATACCGTGTCGATATCGAAGCGTTGGCCAAGCGTATCGCGCAAGAGCTGACTTAAAATATAGGAGTTTATGATGTTGTCTTATCAGTTGCAGAGTGCCATCAAAGATCTTGAAACTCTCATCTCTTTATCACGAGAGGATATTGACGATATCAGAGAAGCTAATCACAATCCTCAGTTTGATCGTCTTGCGATTAAAGAGGAAAAAATAAAAAGTTTTGAACAGAAAAAAGCGATGATTGATCGCGAAATTTCAAAACTGATGACACAAAATCCTGCAAAGCCACTCTCTGAACTTTTAGATAATGAACAACATCAACAACTCGATTCTCTCAAGGAACATCTTTCTCTTCTTCGAGAGGTAAATCAGCAATATGCAAAAATGGTTTTAAGTGTAGGTTCTTTTTATAATTCTCTATTAGAGCGTTTGGTTCCGACACAAATGCAAGGGTACAAAAAAGTGGCTATCTCGGAAGCGTCATTTTTGGAAGTGCGAGTATAACATGGCATCAATTTTTAATGCGTTGCATATCGGTTATAGTGGCTTAAACGCAGCACAAATCGGAATCGATACCACCGGACATAATATCTCCAATGCCGAAACAGAAGGATATTCCCGTCAACGTGTTGTCACTGCAGCTGCAACGCCTATTAGTATCGATCCCGGTCAACGGGGTAATGGGACTCAGATTACTGAAATCGCACGGGTATTTGATAATTTTGTATTTAATCGATTTGCCAATGCTTCCCAAAACAAAGAAAATTCTGATACATTGAAAAAAAATCTCGAAGAACTTTCCACCTATTTTCCTGAAATTGATAAGGTTGGTATTAAAAATGACTTGAAAAATTATTTTGATTCGTGGCAATCACTTGCTAATAATCCGAGTAATACTTCACTCAAAGTAGCATTGGCACAACAAACTCAAACATTGACGCAGCATATTCAAGAAACACGCACACAAATAACAGCATTACAAAGTTCTATGAATGATCAGGTAAGGGTCAACATTGATGAAGTCAATCGGATTGCAAAAGAGATAGCTTCTGTTAATTTAGAGATCAATAAAGCTGAATCAGGCGGTGGAAACAATGCAAATGATTTACGTGATAAGCGAAATCAGCTTGAATTGACGATGACTAAACTGATTGGCGCCAAAGTCATCGTGGGACAGATTGAAACCAGTAATGTAATTGATAGCAATATTGCACTAAAACAAGGGAGCTATACCATTCAAGTCGGTGGCTTTAATATCGTCGATGGAAGTACATACCACCCTATTGGGATGGATAGCACAGCAAATCCAAACGCCTATAATGATCTTTATTATGAACGTCAAGATGGGGTACGAGTCCCTTATGCTGATCGAATAACCGGAGGTAAAATCGGAGCACTTTTGGAGCTTCGAGGATCTAAAATCGGTACCAATGGAGAGTTTGAAGATGGATTTTTGCAAGAGACGATCAATAATCTCGATAGCTTTGCCAAAGGACTTATAGAATCGGCAAATAATATCTATGCTCAAAGTGCTACAACCTCAATGGTCTCAAATCCTCTTAGTTTTTCGGATAATCAGTCGCTAATGAATACAGATGAGAATTTTAAAACAGGTACCTTTGATTTGATTGTGTATGATATTGATGGTAATGAGGTTGTCCGTCGGAGTGTTTCAATCGATGAGGGGACTCTGATAGATGATGCCACTTCCAGCAGTATCGTCGGGCAAATAAACACATCAAAAGATGATAATAAAGACAGCAATGCGCTTAACGATATCGATGATATGCTCCTTGCAAATTTTAATACAAATCAAAAAATATTTTCGATTAATTTAAAAGGTTCATATGCTGCTCAAGGGTACAGTTTTGCTATCCAAGATAGTGGAACGAATTTTGCCGGAGTTACGGGTGTTAATCGTTTTTATGATGGTAGCAGTGCTAAAAGTATCTCTTTAAACAGTGCATTACAAAATGATACAACACAGATAAAAGGGTATAAGTCTCCTGCAAACGGAGATAATCAAACGGCTTTGGCTATGGTGGAGCTACAATTCGGTTCTGTAACTTTTGGAACGGGATTTAACAAGACATCGGATACTGTTTATGGCTATTTTGATAATTTAGTCACGAAAGTTGGGACAAAAACCAATTCAGTGCTGTTAAGTAATGAAACACTTACGGCACAATATAATGCTATCAAACAAGAACAAGATTCAGTGAGTAAAGTAAGTATCGATGAAGAGATGGCTAACCTAATCCGCTATCAAACTTCCTATGGTGCTGCAGCAAAAGTTATTACGACAATAGATCAAATGATGACTACCCTTTTGGGTATTAAGGCATAATGCCTTTTTTTAGTATTGCTTCGCTGGTCGGGGTGATTGTATTCTCCTTTATCGGTCCCTATCTTTATGGGGTCGACCCTTTTTTCTTAAATCCACAGGCAATTTTACTTTCCCCTTCATGGAGCCATTGGTTTGGTACGGATCGATTGGGTCGTGATTTGTTGGCACGGTTGATGGAGGGGGGACAAGTTTCGCTTATTATAGGATTTGCCAGTGCGCTTGTCTCTACATTAATCGGATTACTCTATGGCGTAAGCGCGGCACTTTTACGTGGAGGATATGATAAACTTTTTATCATCATAGTCGATCTGTTTTTGACCTTTCCGACCCTCTTTTTATTACTGACCCTTGTCAGCTATGTCAACGCTTCGGTTTGGGTATTGATCTTGATTATCTCCATAACAGGGTGGATGGGAACGGCACGCCTTATTCGCTCAGAGAGCTTTGCTATTAGCTCTAAACCATTTATCCGTATTCTACATATTGCAGATGTACATCCCCTTAAAATCATCCTAAAATATTATGCACCGCTTCTCGCTCCGATTGTATTGGTTAGTTTTACGTTTGGGGTAGGGGGGGCGATATTAGCCGAGTCGGGACTTTCATTTTTGGGATTGGGAATCACCCCTCCGCAGATGAGCTGGGGGAGTATCCTCAGTGGGGGTAAAGAGGTGATTGATATCGCGTGGTGGGTTAGCTTCTTCCCAGGTTTAATGATTTTTATTGTAACTTTTTCATTAATAAATATTTCAAACGCGTTGCAAAGTAAAATGAACCAAAAAGAGTTGAGATAAAATCACTGATTGTATTTCCACTTTAGCATCTGTTTAAATAACAAAAATATCCTACGAATAAAATAGCGATTCCTTTACAATTAATTGTAATAATGGAGGTTTTGTGTATGAAAGTTGTATTAACTATCGCCGGGTCCGACAGTAGTGGCGGAGCTGGGATTCAGAGTGATCTAAAAACATTCGAAGCGTTTGGTGTATTTGGTACTAGTGTCATCACGGCTCTAACCGCCCAAAATACTACTGGAGTGCAAGCTATACATCCGATTCCGGCTGATTTTATTGCAGCTCAAATCGAAAGTGTTTTGAGTGACTTTAAAATCAAAGCAATCAAAATCGGAATGCTTTACAGCACAGAAATTATTAGAATGATCCAGAAAATTATTGCTCCACTCGATATTCCTATCGTTTTGGATCCGGTATGTATTTCAAAAGTAGGTTCAATACTTCTTGAAGAGGATGCAATTAAAGCACTTCAAGAACTGAGTCGAGATGTTACCCTCACAACTCCGAACCTTCATGAAGCCTACCGATTATTCGGCTACAAAATAGGAGAGACGGATTCATTATGTGCCATTATCGATCATCCCTCTCACATACTGATCAAAAATCATATTATTAACACGACGAGTGCGGATTTACTCTACTTTGGGCATCAAAAACGAATTTTTACATCTGAGCTTATTGACTCAACTTCGTTACACGGAACAGGGTGCTCTTACTCTTCTGCTATAACTGCTAATCTTGCACTCGGGTATACCCTTGAAGAATCAATTGAGCGATCAAAACGGTTTATTAGTGAGGCAATTCGTTCTGCACCCTCCATAGGTCATGGAAGGGGTCCGATTAATCATAAAGCGGGGGGGAAATATATTGCTTAGAGGGTTTGACTTTTAGCGCAGTACATGCCCCACAAATTTGGACATATTGCCTAGAATTTTACCGCCGCGACGGAATCCTAATCCACACGCTTCATACGCGAAGAATACACCTGCTTGGTAGCTGTTACCGTTTGTATCTTTCGGGAACTCGACGTACTCTTGGTAAATCGGTTTAAAATTACCGTACGGCCCCTCATTCGCTTCGATTACTGACCCTGAGGCATCCAGTATGCGTACATTGGCACCTTCGCGCCCAAACATCCGTTTCTCGACTTGTTGGATACCTTTAAGAGGTTCAAATGAAGTTTTAAGAAGATACGGAGAATCAGGGAAGAGATCGCACAGAATCTTCATCATCCCTTTGGATTGGAAGAGCAAGGTATAGGCGGGGTTTAGGATAATCGCTTTTTGATTTTCCATAATAGTACTAAGCTGAGTGGCGAGCTCCGGCTCTTCGATAGCAATATCTTCCCACGGATAGAGTTTAAACCAATATTCATACGGCTCTTCGTTGCTGTCGTAGATCCCCTCATCGTCAAATTTTACTCCACCGAGGGGTTCAAATCCGCTCTCAAATCCTGCATCAATAGCCATTTGTTGTAGTAGTCTGACCGTTTGTTCCTCTTCGATATTGCCGCTTGCCGAGCTGAAAAGGATTTTCCATCCATCATAGTGTTTTTCAAACTCTTCGGGATCATCAAATAAGGTGACGAGACGTCGGAAGTTATCACTGATTGCTTCGTAAATATTGTTAAACTGACGCTCTTCATCCATACCGTTGTGCTTCAGGAGTGCCCATTGTAAAATCGCCGTTTCAAAAAGGGCAGTCGGGGTATCAGCATTGAACTCAATTAGTTTGATAGGTATTCCGCCGATACCCCCTGCGAGATCAAAACGTCCGTAGAGGTGCCAGTGGACATCATTATCCCAGCTTTTTTTGATAACCTCGATGAGGTTAAACGGGATACCGAGATCAAAGAAGAGGTTGTTATCGATGACATGTTGAGCGCACGTGGCATACATATCATAGAGCTCATTGACCGCTTCATAATAAGCTTCGGCTTCGGCATCGGTGACAACGACGAGTTCATTGGCAATGTATTTACTTTGATCGCTGTCGGTGTGCCATCCGAACCCGAATTGTTCTAATGTGTGATCATCGATGGGTTTGATGTTTTGGAGGGATATCATACTCATCCTCCGAAGCTGCTGCTAGAGCTTGTACTTCTCGAAGCGGAATTTCCGAAGAAACTTTTTTTCTGGCTGTTGGAGGTTGCTGATTTACTCCCCCCTGCTGCGGAGCGGTGATAAGCGGATCGGTTGGACATGTCTTGGTGCCGTTGAACATTTTTGTTGTTCATTAACGCATTTCCGATCATGTTACCGAGCAATGCTCCCCCCGCAGCGGCAAGAATGGTTCCACCAAGCCCCATCCCTTCACTTTTCGGTTCGGCATTGAGTTCTGATTTTCCCTCTTCCATCTTTTTATACTCTTGGTCGGCGAGTGTTTTCATCTCTGCTTCGCTCATTACCCTCTCTGTAACAGTGCCATTTTCATCAGTTTCTTTGATGATCGCACGGCTAGGACCAGTGGTCGGCATCTCTTCGACGATAACGTATTTACCGTTAGGCTGTTGTTCGACAACGATAAATTTGTTTTGGGCTTCCACCGCTTGTTCTTCCGGGGCGCTTTGACATCCACTAAGGGCGCTGAGTACAGCGAGTCCGACGGTTCCCGTAATAATGGTGTTAGCACTCATAAAATGTTTCATGTTTAAGCTCCTATCGTAATTGTTTTAAGTGGGTTGGGTTCAGTAAAAAGATTTTCGAGGCACTTTGCTCTTGAAGCCCACGATAATCTTCGACGATAACATCACTGACAGCTCGGCAAAATGTTTCATCAAAGCTTTTGCCACTCTCATTGGCAGAGGTGGAATAGAGCCATCGGTATGGCTTTATAAGAGCCGCATGTTCGGGATCACTGACATAGCGGAATGCTTGATTTTTGATGATGAACGTTGTTTTTTTACTATGACGAACACGATGTTTATGAAGTGCGGGGATACGGAGGTCACGGCTGAGGTTTTTAAGCTCGGTATAGACTTTGAGAAAGGGTTTGTCTCCTGAACGCATTTTTATCTCTTCTAAGCGTTTAGAGTTTTGAGAGAGAAAACCGACGGTGGTGTCGGTTTGGGCGAGGAGAATTTTATTCATAGATTAAGGGATAAGATAATCTTGGAGGGCATGAGGCTCCATCCAACTGTCATCATTCATGTGCCCCATCGCTTCGATAGCGGCGCGTGCCGCACTGAGAGTCGTAAAGTACGGAGTTCCCATACGTAAAACGATTTGACGGATCAATTCGGCATCTTTTTTTGATGTTTTATTATCGGAGGTGTTGATGGCGAGAGAAATTTCTCCGTTTTTCATCACATCTTCGATATTCGGGCGCCCCTCTGAGATTTTAAGAACCGCTTCACACGGGATTCCTGCTTCTTCGATCACTTTTTGGGTGCCGCGAGTTGCGATCAGTTTGAACCCTTGGTTGTGTAATCCGCGAGCGATTTCTGGGGCGTGAGCTTTATCCATCTCTATAAACGAGAGGAAACAAGTCCCAGATGTAGGGATTTTGTTTCCGGCTGCTAGTTGGCTTTTCGCGAAGCTAACGCCGAAGTTTTGACTGATACCCATAACTTCTCCGGTCGATTTCATCTCTGGAGAGAGAACCAAATCGGCACCGTAGAGTTTGTTGAACGGGAATACTGCCTCTTT
>NZ_JAFLKV010000051.1 GCF_019163035.1 Sulfuricurvum sp. | reverse complement strand
ATATCGGATTTATCGATTTGCGCCTCTCACTCCTCGATCCGACCGATTTGCGGGGTATCCCTTTTTTTAACTCTAAAAATGACACGGCAATTTGGGCACCTCCGGCATTTTTGCCCGATGGCTCGCAGGAGAGAGGGATACTTTTTCTAGACGAGCTTAACACTGCCGCACCGATGGTTCAGGCCTCAGCGTATCAGCTGATTTTGGATCGTAAAATCGGTGAGTATCGTCTCCCTGATGGGTGGGCGATTGTGGCGGCGGGGAACCGTGAGAGCGATCGCGGTGTGGTGTTTCGGATGGCGGCGCCTCTGGCGAACCGATTTGTCCATTTGGAGATGGAGGCGAATGTCGAGGATTGGCGTAACTGGGCTATGGGAGCGGGAATCGAACCCTCTATCATCGCTTACATCTCCCACCGTCCCGATGCTCTGTTCGTCTTTAATGCCGAGAGTAGATCGTTTGCCACACCGCGCACATGGCAGTACGTTCATGATATCATGGCTTCCAATCCCGAAGAGGATTTGGTGATGGCAATGGTTAGCGGAGCTATCGGTGAGGAGTTGGCGGCGTCGTATCTAGGGTTTCGCCTCGTTGCCTCACAGCTTCCTGATTTGGACGCGATTATGGAGGGGACGTGCATGGATGTGCCGAGTGACCCATCGGCTCTTCATATTCTCAGCACGGCACTCACGATGCGGGTAAATGATTACACGGGGAGTAAAAAGCTGAACAATCTCATCACCTATACCCTTAAACTCCCCGGTGAGTTTGCCGTGATGATTATCCAAGACCTCCGAGCGCGTAAAATCGAACTTGACCACGTCGAGAGCTGGCCTCTGTGGATGCGCCAGTTTAATACACTGCTACGATAATGAAGAGTGACGAACTGCTCCTCAGAGCGAAAAGCCTTTTGAGCGTCAAATATCCTTATTTTGGGATGCTCGCTTCACGACTCAATTTTGAGCCGAGTGAGGATGTTTCAGGATACGCCAGTAACGGGAAACGGTTTATCTACAATGGTGAGTTTTTAGAACGTCGAAGCGTGGAGGAGGTGATGTTTATCCTTACCAACGCTGTCATGCACCATGTCCTCGCCCATCAGCAACGAAAATTAAACCGCAGAGGTCGGCTTTGGCAGTTAGCGACCGATTACGCGATCAATAATCTCCTCTCCAAAAGCGGTCTGCATATCCCACAAGGGGCAAACTACAACAAAGAATATGAGGGGATGTACGCCGAAGAGATTTATGATGCACTGAAAAATGATTTAAATCTCGGTGAGGTGGATGCGTTTGGGGAGAGTGGCGATAGTACGCCACAAAATGCTACGATGGAGCAAGAAGCGGATGATTCCCAAGGTTTTGCCAACATCGAGGGATTCGCCGATGAGATGGATACTGCGGATGAGTTGGAATGGCAATACGCCGCATCCATCGCGCAGGAGGTTGCACAGCGTAAGGGGGCAATGCCGTTAGGATTAGAGCGGTTAGGTAAAAAGGTAAAGCCCAGCGATGTGGATTGGCGGTTTGAACTTTACAATGCGGTCAATCGCCACATGCGCAACAACTACGCCTTTATGCCTCCGAACAAAAAGCATATCCATCGCGGAATCGCACTCCCCTCGCTTACCAGTGATACGTTGAGTTTGTGTGTGGCTATCGACACGAGCGGCTCTATCGACGATCAGATTTTGGGGGCGTTTATGGAGGAGTTTAAAACCATCATGCAAAACTTCCCCTCGGTCAAAATCGAACTCATCATCGCCGATACCAAAGTCCACGCCCATCACACGTTCCAAGGGGGCGAACGGATGGATTTTCGCCTGAAAGGGGGAGGGGGAACCGATTACCGCCCGACCTTCGATTATGTCGAGGCGAATTTGCCGATGACGACAATGTTGCTATATTTCACCGACGGAGAGGGTTCATACCCTCGTATTCCGCCGAATTATGAAGTATTATGGGCATTATCGCGAAAAGCGAAAGTGCCGTTTGGTAGAGGGTTGGTTATTGTTGATACGTAAAAGAGATTGTATAATTCCGTATGAAACAAAAACTACACGCTAAAGCTCGTCAAATTGCTCAGAATCCCGCTACTAAACGGGCATTGATCTCTATGAAACCCGAAAAGTCAGTATGGGGATTTTTCGGAATCATCTTCTTTTTTATTGTTCCTGAGATTATCGCTTTTCTATGGGGTATCGAAATTACTGCGTATGCACAAGAGGAGCTTCTTCATGCACCTGCACTGATCGAGAAGTCTTATCTCGATATGCTTGTGATGCTTTTTGAAGACGGGGGAAGCTGGTTTAATCTCGCCATCGGTGCGGCGTTACTGATTTGGTTCTTTTTTTAAATTAACGAGTTTGCTCATCATTGAGATTGGAGATCTCTGTAAGATCCGTTAATGGGTCGATTGCCGGTTCGGGGGGGAAAAGTTCAGTCCACTTTTGGAATGTCTCTTTGTAATCGACACTTCCCGAATGCTCAGGACTGAGGGTAAACTGTGGATCGTTAAAGCTATTGAGTCGTGTGATATTTTCGATGCCGAGTGTGAACTCTTCTTCTTTATCGGAAGCGTTGATCTGAGATTGAATCAGAGCAATTTGCCCCTCTGTTGTGATACCGAAATCAAATGTGAGTTGAAGATTCATATTTTCTGTAAGAGTGGATAGTTGTTTAGGGTCACTAAAGAGCATATATGACCCATATGCCTCTTTGGTGAGCATCGATTCAGTGTACATTTTTTGCACCAAGGCATCGGTTATGGTTAATATCAGTGTCATCGATTGGTTACGATCCAGTGTAAGATGGACTTTTTGTACACTGCCGGAGAATTTTTCTTTGGGGGAGAGCGGTACATACGTAAAAAGCGATGGGTTCAGATTGGTAAATGCTTTTAGGGTTCCCTCTTTCATAGCCGAGTTGATGCTTCGTACTTTGTTTTCATCAAATTGGCTTAGGGACTCTTCTCCTAACGCAGAACTGATGAGGGTGTCATTGAGATCAAATCGGATAAATTTCCCTTCATCGGATTCGTCCATCGGGAAGATAGTGTTGAGGAATGTTTTTCCCATGTAGAGAGTTTTTGTAGAATAGTCGAACAAAAATGGGAGTTTAACGGAGACTTCGACATTGTCACGGTTGTAATGAAAATCATATGTCGATTCCGTTTTTATAGCATGGGAATAATCAACTGCACCCGCAATCCCTAATGAGAAACCTCGGATAACATCGATCCCTTTTTGCAGATAAATAGAGTTACGGGTTGAGTCTGTTTCTGAGGCATTCGTATCCGATTTCGGAATAGTCATTTTTGTGATACGGGTGGATGAATCATAGTTATAGCCTGAAATCTCAAACGTTTTATTCATAGCATTTGTTAGTGACTCATGTGGTGGCAGTGTTGCTGTTGTACATCCGCTAATCATGAGAGCAGATAACAACAAGCTGTTCCATTGAAGAAAAGGTTTTAGAAACATACAATAACTCCTGCAAATTAATATTTTTAAATTATAGCATTGATAATTAAAAACTAATTTATTAGGGGGCAGTTATAGCCCTTTGAGTGCTTCGTTGATCTGCTCCAGAGCCAATTTCTTGGCATTTTCAACCTCTTTGTTATCCCACCAGTACTCGATGATGGCATGTTCGATCTGCTCTAGCTGATCCATACGGAGGTTGGCGAACGCTTCATACGAGCTTACCTCTTCGGGGGTTATCCCTTTTGCACCGGCAACTTTAATGATCGTTTCAACGATACTCTCTTCGAGAGGTTTTGGGCTGATCTCAAGACGGGCTTGATCGATCCATGCGCGAATCTCCTCTTCGAGATAGTCGTGCCCCCATACTTGGTAGCATAGAACACGATTGGGGCTATAGACTATCTTTTCCTCTTCCCCTAACACATCGCTTACTTTTACGGTGCCATCATAGAGATAGACTTCGATACGTTCGTTTTCGCGCAGTGTACATGCCCGTTCAAATGCCACTTTAGCGTGTTTTAGTAGTTCACTTTTTAGATTTTCATTCATAATAGGCTCCTTAGGATGCAATAGATTTAGTGTTATGATAATCCCAAAGACGTTTATAATGGCTGTCGAGTTCGCTGAGGGTTGAATCAACCGTGATGAGTTCGTTAGTACGTTCGAACCGTTTGCTGTGTGCTTCGTACCACTGTGCCATCTCTGTTTTAAGGCTGTTGCGTTTGGCGACAGTTTCGGCGATGAGTCTACGAATCTCTTCCATTTCGTTTGTGATGATCTCAGCCATGGGTGCACCCACATTCACACGCCCCCGCAGCGGTACCGGGATCGAGAAATTCTTTGGCATTTTCGGGGGTAACACGAATGAGAGAATTAGAGAGGGAAACATCAATCGCTTGATTCAGCGGGATAGCTTCTGTTCCCAACCAATATACTTCCATCCCTCCGCGAACCATGACATGAAACGGTCCGTCTCCCAAAAATCCGTATACGGCACTCGAAGCACCTTGCTCTAACAAAAATGATGCGGTTTTGATACCGTTGCCGCACCCTTTGTTTGGAACAATAGTTGATTGTCTGTTTTTTGGATCAACCAATGCAAAAAATGGTGCATTGCCGAAGAGTTTGGTACTCATCGTATCACAGCTATCTGATTCTACGGGGATGGCTATCATCAGGTCTCCTTTGGATCGAATTGATAACCTCTATGCATTTTTTATTCATGTGTTTAGAACGGCAATTGCAAGGAGGTTATATAAAAAGAGTCAGACATGGATGAGCTGCGAACCCATTATCACTATTTCAGCAATGAAGAGGGGGACGGTTATGAAATTTACAGCTGTGATTTTCCCGACGTAAAAGGGTTCGGTGAAACCTATGAGGAAGCAATGTCTGATCTGCGTAGAAATTTGAAACGAAATGAGGAGAAGAATATGGAAGCACAATCATTGATGGAGACGGCTATCACCGCTTATGATCAGAAAGATTATCTAAAAGCTAAAGCGATTTGGGAATCCCTTAGTGCGACGAATGCTGATGCGATGGTGAATCTGGGAACGCTCTACGTCAAAGGGTTTGGTGTTCCAAAAAATATCCAAACTGCGTATGCTCTGTTTAACCGTGCCGCCGAGCTAGGGCATGAGAGTGCTTCGTTTTATCTGGGCGGTATGTATGAGAACGGGATTGGTGTTGTTGCTGATAAAGAACAATCGATCCGATATTACACGGTAGCAGCAGAAGCGAACATGCCAACCGCGCAACTCAAACTGGGAATCTTACTCCGTAACGATGATGTTCTAAACTCTATGAAATGGATGATCCGCGCCGCCCATGCGGGGGAAGCACAAGCCCACTCTCTCCTAACGTATGTGAGCAATCAAAACAGTGCTAACGACATAAATGTCGCATTTCGGATGATGGATGAAGCTCACCAATACGCCAAAGTAGAGATGGTGATTCGAGATAATCTCGCCCCAATCCTCGCGAGTGACGGGGGCGGGGTAGAACTTGTCAATTACGTGAGTGGTGATACCCCTGAAATATGGCTCCGTTATCTGGGTGCGTGTTCGGGATGCCATTTAGGGCCTACCTCTACGGCGGGGATGATTTTGGAGCAGTTTGAAAATGTTATCGATAAAAAAATAGTCATTTATCTCTGGTAAGGAGTTTTCAATGAATACCTTTAGCGCAAAAGTCGAAGATATCAAAAGTGATCCATTTTTTAGTTGCATCACGGTACGTGCTAATGATACTGAATTAAAACTGCTCAAAACCGAAGCACCCAAATGGCTCCGAGTCGGCGATGAGGTCGAGTGTCGTATCCAAGAAGCGGCGATAGCAATCTGTAAGGGAGCCAAAGAGGGGAGTGTCTCCATTGAGAACCATCTAGCAGGTGAACTGCAACATTTTCGTAAGGGGTTGGTGCTCAGCGAAGTCTCTGTCGATACCCGGTGCGGAAAATTTAACTCACTCATTACGACCGATGCGTTCGAGCGGATGGAACTTTGTGAGGGGTGTAATGTGACACTGCTGTTAAAAGCGGTCGATATCAAACTCACACCGTTGTTGGATTCGACCTCGTATGAAAAATGCAAAGAAAAATTATATCAAGCCACATAAGGAGCAAAAAATGGCTGTATTAATAACTGATTCTTGTATTAACTGTGATGCGTGTATCGATGAGTGTCCTGTAAGCGCAATCGCGAGTGAGGGTGATTCTCCGCGTGAAGATTGGGAGTATACCTACGTAAAACCGGAAAAATGTATCGAGTGTGTCGGACATGCGACTACACCTGCCTGTGCGGCAGCCTGTCCTACAGAGGGGTGTATCGTGTGGGATATGCCATATACAGCCGAGTTCAACGACTATTACGTTAACAGCTCAGAATATGTTATCAGCGAGTCGAAAAAACGTGGGTTGCTTTCACCTGAAGTAGCACCGCAAACCTTCCGTGATGATATCTCTATCGCCGCTCGCGAAGCACGCGAAGCGGTAGCGGTTTAAGGCTCTGTTATGCTCATCGCATTTGCCTCTACTGACGGTGTGAGCGTAAATCAGCACTTTGGGTGGTCTAAGAGTTTTGAACTCTATCGGATTACCGAAGAGAGTGCCGAATATGTCAAAACACTGGATAGTTCCGAAGATGCGATTGAGGATGAGCACGAAAAATTAGCCTACAAAATCAGCACGATCAAAGAGGCGGATATTCTTTATTGTTCTGCGATAGGACCTACCGCTTCAAAAATGGTGCTGGCTTCGAAAATTTATCCTGTGCGTTCAGGGGAAAATGATCGAATCGATGAGACGATCATTAAACTGCAAGAGCTAATGTTGGGCAATCCGCCACCGTGGTTACTCAGAATCGTACACACTTCTAAAGATAAGGAATAAGTTATGGCTGTTATTATTAACGATACCTGCATCACCTGCGATGCGTGTTTACAACAATGTCCCGTCAATGCGATTGTGGACGATATGAGCAATCCGACGGGAAAAAAACAATACTACGTGCAGCCTGACAAATGTGTTGAATGTGTTGGTATTTACGATGATCCTCAATGTGCGGCGATTTGTCCGAGTATTGGATGTATTACGTGGGATATGCCATTCACCACAGAGTTTGACGAACACTTCCGCAACGAAGAGATATATAAACTCGGTCTCAGCAAAGATGGCAAACTCAAATCTCCGACCTATAAAGCAAAAAGTTTCCGTGAGGATATTCCCCTAAGCGAGCGCGGTATCGGAAAACTGGTTCAAGAAGAGCCTGAAGAGATGCATGAAGTCGGATGATGACTCCCATCGCAAAAGTAGCCGTAGGTCTTGACGTATTTGCGTGCGATTGTTCGGTAACGGTTGCTTTGAAAATTGTCGATGATTCGTGTAAAATGGATGATGAACAACGTTTTATTTTTATGTCGCTTTATGACGCTATTTCACCGTATGAGAGTGCACTATTCGATGATTTTATTCATACTCTTATCGCTCGGATGCGTGAAAATCCTACAGCAATGCTATATGCACAGGTTAAACAAGAACGCGAACGTGCAATGGGAATAATTACGCAGGAAAAAATGAAAATATTCAAAGCTTCGGTTCGAGGCTCACTTCTTATTGCGCAACATACGGCATAATACTTCTCGCTTCTCCTCTAATTCAGTTTGTTTAAAAACGATTAACAAAATATGATAAGATACGTTAACTAAATTACTTTTTGGAGATACAAAGATGCGACCGATTGTATATGCTTTTGTTTTTGCTGTCGTCTTTTTGATTTTTAAAGCATTTTTTTTGGATGAATATATTGTTAAGCATTATGGTGATGATGCTAATACTACGGCAGAAGTTAATGTTTCTGCAGAAGCTACTGTAGCACCTGCACAACCGCAAACAGTGACTCAACCTAAGGTGACTGCCCCTAAAGAAAATATTTTAAGTGATGTTACACCGGAGAAACAAGAGGAAAATCAAAAAACTGAAGATAAAAAAATGCCGTTGGATAAACTCGGAGATTCATTGTCCAAGCATATCAAACTATAGTTTTATTTTACTCGTGAGAGTAAAACTCCACTGAGTATAATCATCACGCCCCCTCCGATTACCATCGGTGTTGGGAGTACATCTCCCAACAACACCCCGAAAAATGTTGCGAAGAGGACGACCGAATAGCTCACCGTACTCACAACGCCTGCTTTAGCGTAAAAATAAGCACGGGTCATATAAATCTGCCCATACGCCGCCGCAACTCCCATTAAAACAATCCATAACCAATCTATACCTATTGGCATCGTAAAGGGATTCAATGCAAAGGCAAACAGCTCTGAGGTTATGTGCTCTGCCATAATCATGAGCACCATAGGGATCACGACCCCTGATAGCATAAAGGAGAGGACGACGGTGCGCTCATCGTAATAAGCTTTTAGACTTCGGACACTTGTATAAGCGATTGCAGAGAGAAAGCCGCATAAAATTCCCATGATATGCAGATATCCCATCTCCATTCCACTCAGCATTGCTACCCCCGCAAATCCGATAAAAACAGCCATGAGAGCATTTGGTTTGAGTTTTTCCCCCAACACCAAAAATGCGAGAAGTGCGGTAAAAATCGGCTCCGTTTTGGCATAAACGATAGCATTGGAGAGGGATGTAGCACTGACAGTATAGAAAAATGCCAGCAGGGCAACGGTTCCGACCACCCCTCTAAAAATGAGGGTAAAGGGCTTACCGCCGATATTTCGGATCGGTTTATAGAGGATAAATGCTCCGATGAGAGCCAATCCGATCGCATTACGCCAAAAAGTTACTTCAACGGAGCCCATTGAGCTTGAGAGGAGTTTGGCAAACACCATCGTCAGAGCAAATAAAAAAGAGGCGATAAGCATAGAGAGTATGCCGAGTCGCGTGTTGGTTTGGGATGAAATCATGGCGTGATTGTAGCATGGAAATTTGATCGGTATGTAACACAAAACTGTTTTTAGGGTACAATAAAACATATTTATGATTTGAATGTGTATTGGATTAGGGCAGATGTTTAAAAAAGATAACTTTTCAGGTGATTTTTGGGGTGGAACGGCGGCGATGCTTGTAGCATTGCCTGCCGCAATTGCGTTTGGTGTAACGATTTATGCGGTGATCGGAGGACACTACGGAGCTTATGGTGCGGTTGCCGGTATTTTGGGTGTTGCAGCTATGGGTGTAGTTGCTTCACTCATGGGGGGGACGGAGAGATTGATTTCGGCACCTAGTGCTCCGGCTGCTGCCGTTTTATCGGCATTTGCTTTGCACTATATTTCTCAAGATATCGGTCCTGATTTGGTTTTCGTCATGCTAATGATTGTTGCATTATTAGCAGGGTTGTTTCAAATTGGTTTCGGTGTAATCGGATTAGGAAAACTGATCAAATATATGCCGTTTCCCGTTGTTAGCGGTTATCTTAGCGGAGTAGGGCTCTATATTATTGCGGCGCAATCTCCTATTTTTTTAGGGCTTCCCCAAGGAACCCATTTTTGGGATTCGTTTCACATTATAAATGCGTGGCAATGGCAGAGCATTGTTGTCGGATTTGCCACAATCGTATCTATGTTTTTGGCGGATAAAATCTTAAAAAATATACCGGCTGTTATTACGGCACTTTTGGTGGGAATAGGTGTTTATTTTACTCTTGGTTTGTTCGATCCGGCATTGTTTCAGCCTAACAACGCTTTTGTAATTGGAGAGCTTGGGGGAAGTGGCGGAATTAATTTTATCGACACGTTTATAGGTCGTTTTGAAAATATTCACTATTTTAGCTGGAATGAAATGGGACTCCTCTTTTTTCCTGCTTTGACATTAGCCGCACTCCTCTCTATCGATACCCTTAAAACCTGTGTGATCCTCGATTCAATGACCCACTCGTTTCATAACTCCAACAAAGAGCTTATAGCCCAAGGCTCCGGTAATGTGGTCTCAGCATTGATCGGAGGTATGCCGGGTTCTGGGACGATGGGTGCGACTATGGTTAACATTTCCAGTGGAGGAAAAACACGCCTCTCAGGATTGATTGAGGGGATTATGGCAGTAGTCGCCTTTGTCGTTTTAGGTGCATTTATTGCATGGATTCCGGTTGCTGCATTAGCAGGGATTTTGATGGTTATCGGTTTTAGAATGATCGATAAACACAGTATTGATCTCCTCAAATCTCGTCAAACCATGCTCGATTTTTTTATCATTGTATCGGTGGCTATTACTGCACTCACTGTGAGTTTGATTGCCGCTGCGGGTGTGGGGCTTGTCCTCGCAATAGTACTCTATATTGTTCAGCAAATCGGTGCTTCTGTACTGTATCGTCGTATCGATGGAATAGAGGCGAGAAGCAAGATTGTTCGAGGGAGAGAAGAGGAGACTCTTTTGTCGAGAGAAGGGGATATATTTTCCGTGTATGAACTGCATGGGAGCCTCTTTTTCGGGACAGCAAATCAGCTCTATACGATGCTTCAAGAAGATTTACAATCCAAGAAATACATTATTATGGACATGAAGCGAGTACAGACGGTTGATTTGACGGCGGCGCATATTTTATTACAAATAAAAGATATTCTTCATGATCGAGACGGCTATTTGTTGTTATGTCGGTTACCTCATAAACTCCCCTCTGGAGATGATTTGGAGAGCTATTTTAATCAGGTCGGATTACTGAAACATTTGAGTCCGATCAAAGTTTTTGATGATTTGGATGATGCGATCGAGTGGACCGAAAATAAGATTATCAAAGAGGGGATCTTAGAGAAAAAAGGGGAAAACGCTTTAGATATGAGCGATTTTGATCTGTTTCGTGGGCGAAAAGAGGAGACGTTGGAAGAGTTGCGGAATTTGGCTGAGATGAGAAGTTATAAAAAAGGGGATATTATCTATTCTGAAGGGGAAGGAAAGGGTGAGATTTTTCTCATTCGACGCGGTTCGGTGCGAATTATGCTCCCTTATGTAGGACGGAAAAGTGTTCATTTGAGTACATTGGGACAACATAACTTTTTTGGAGAGTTCTCCTTTTTAGAGGGGGCACCACACTATACAGACACTATTGCCGGAAGCGATACCGATTTGTATTGTATTTCTCGTGAAGCTTTTGATCAGTTTTCAAAACAGCATAAAAAAGCAGCGCTTCACTTTATGCAGAGTCTTGCGGCGGTTTTGGCGGAGAGATTACGGTTGACCCGTTCGGAACTGGGTGCCGAGTATGATGTTTAATAAAAGTTTATAGTTAGAGTGCTAGAATAGTTTTAGAATAGATCCGAATATCTAAAGAGTGAAATTATCTCTTTTAGGAAAAGGGGTTATACGTGGAAGTAACTTTACATCGATCCGGCAAATACAGCATATCTGAAAAAGCTTCCTTTCTTAATCATTGTGATACTCATCTTAGTAAACCAAATCGTCTCGGGGCATTGTGTCTTTTAAATGAGACAGAAATTGAGCCGTTGGGGAGCTGTGAAGTTAATCCCCATTGCGACATTGGAATTGTAACTATAGTTACTCACGGTTTATTAGAACACAAAGATACTGATGGTAGTCGTGGAGTGATAAAAGCCGGGCAAATCCAGTATATTACAGCTGGAGATAATTTACGTCTTTTAGAACATAATCCCTCTGCTATTGAGAAAACAAAACTATTGCAGCTTTGGATTATCCCGCGTAAAAAAGGGTTTATGACCCGATATGAACAGCGTAACTGTGATATGGACAGATTTAACCGCTGGGCACTCATTATCAGCGGAAACGGGCGTAAAAACTCACTGAGGGTAGAACAAGATGTAACGATTCGGGTATCCCATCTTTTTATGGGGCACACGTTAGTCTCCGATCCTACACAAGTGGGATACGGACGGCTTTTGTTTGTCCTCGATGGGGAAGTAAATGCATGCGGGCATACCCTCAGAGGGCGCGATGAGCTTCATGTGATCGGTGATGAGGCGTTTGAAATCACGGCTAATCGAGACGCTCATCTGTTTTTGATTGATGTCCCGATGAGTGATTTTGAATAGAGTTAGAGCAGGGTAGTTTGTGAGGAGTTCGATTGGTGCAGTGCTTTTTCAGCGCGCTCAATTATGTCTGAAATCGCTTCATTATTAATTTGTACCGCAGTTCCGAGTCGCATACTGATCGTTTTGAGATTTTCAAAAGGCTCTTCTCGCATGACACTGAGCAGTTTTCGGCTGAATTTCATAGCATTGTCCGACCCGTCGATTAGATAAGCTAATAAAAAAGTTTTTTTCTCCCACCGTACCAACATATCGCTTTGTCGGATATTGCATTTGATACTGGAGGTAAAATCATGCAGGTATTTGTCCGCTTCGCTATCAGATGACATCAACTCGATCATCGTAATACCCACCGCTTTTTCATTAAACTCCGCAGCATTTAGGAAGCTTTTTGAGGTGTGGACAAAATAATCTTTGTTGAATGCACCGCTCTCTTTGTTGATACTGACATCGTTTTCTATCATAATTCGCTTGATAAGATCTTGTGAGATATCGGTAAATGAGACAATAGAATATTCCTCTATCGGTGTTTCAACAGCAACAGAAAACGCATACGGTTCCGCTTTATAGTTGATCATACTGACGATTCGATCACTCTCGCTCAACTTCATAATCGAAGTTGTCCATTCATCAGGATTTTCAGCTTTACCGGGATGGAAATAGGCTTCATGGGGGACAAAACGGTTAGGGAGAGAGCTGAATTCACGGAGAAACATTTTTACGGTAGGCATGTTGGTAAATTCTTGAAATGCTTTGTTAAAAAGAACCGGATTGTTTTGATAGAGGAGTACGATTAGATTTTTTTGAGTATCAATCGCCGATTGAAACAGTTTATGGCACACGTTATCCGGATCGGTCGAAAATATTTCATTGTGCGATAGAGACATTAAAGCCCTTTAAATAGATTCGTACAATAATAGCATACTAGAAACGAAAAATAGCCTTATACAGCTACTTTTTCGTTCGTGTAGGCGTAGGTAGAGGAGATAGAGCGCAGACGTTCCGCCGCTTTGATAAATACGTCGATGGTGTAGTCGATTTCATCCACAGTGGTAAAACGGCTGAGGCTGAGGCGGATCGCCGTGTGGGCGAGTTCAGGATCTTCCCCGATAGCACTCATGACAGGATTGGCTTCGAGCGATTCGGAAGCGCACGCACTCCCCGTAGATGCCGCGATCCCCGCACGGTTGAGATCCCATAGCATCGATTCCCCCTCGATACCGCGTAGAGATATGAGGATGGTGTTCGGAGTACGGCGACCACGATCACCGACGACGATGGTATCGGGAAGCTGAGAGATAGCGTCTTCGAGACGATCACGCAGTGCTCGCACATCGCTGTTCATTTTTGCCAAATGTCCGACCGATTGTTTCATCGCCAGCCCCATACCGATGATGTAGGCGACGTTGAGAGTTCCCGCACGCTTGCCCCCCATTTGTTCCCCGCCGTGGAGGAGATTTGGAAGTTCAGACCCTTTTTTGACATACAATCCGCCGATCCCTTTTGGCCCGTGGAATTTGTGGGCGGAGAAGGTGAGATAATCGATCGGTGTTGCAGTGAGATCCACTTTGACTTTTCCGATCGCTTGTACCGCATCGGTGTGGAATAAAATCCCCCGCTCTTTTGCGAGTGCGGCTACCTCTTCGACGGGAAAGATCATCCCCGTTTCATTGTTCGCCCACATCATAGAGATGAGGATTGTTTTGTCGGTGATCGCCGCCGCGACACGTTCGGCACTGACATAACCGAACTGATCGACATCGACGAATGTGATCTCAGCTCCGTTATCTTCGAGGAAGTGGAGGGTTTCGAGGACTGAAGGGTGCTCGACGGCAGAGGCGATGATATGGTTTTTGCTCGGATCGCGAAGAATGTGTTTGAAAAAGACACCTTTTAGGACGGTGTTGTTACTCTCGGTCGCACATGAGGTGATGAGGATGTCATCGGCATCGGGAGCGTTTAGGGCATCGTACATATTGCCCATCGCTTCGTTTAGATAAGGGCGCACTTCGATCCCGTATTGGTGGAGGGAGTTCGGGTTACCGTAGAGCTCTTCGAAAAAAGGCTGCATTTTTACTTTTACGATAGGGTCGAGCTTTGTGGTGGCATTGTTATCTAAATAGACGCGTTTCATAGATAGTCCTCATAATGTCGGTTAATATGAGGAGAGATTGCAAGATTTGTTCGAGAGAAGGATTTAATATATTATCCTAAGTATTGCTGACTTTTTCACCATTGTTTTACGGGAATCTACTACATACTATCGTTATAATTGGACTTATTTGATAAAATACGGATTTTAAAGAACAGTATTACTATTGAGAAGGTTTTAGAGCAATGAGCAGCGAGAGCAAAGATTTTTTACGCACCATCGTCGAAGAGGATTTACACGCGGGTAAATACAGCGAAGTTGTAACCCGCTTTCCCCCCGAGCCAAACGGCTTCCCCCACATCGGACACGCCAAATCTATCGCGATCAATTTCGGGATCGCGCGGGACTATAAAGGGCATTGTAATCTTCGGATGGATGATACCAACCCCACGACAGAAGACACCCGCTACGTCGAAGCGCTCAAAGATGCCGTAGAGTGGTTGGGATTTCAGTGGGAGGGGAATGTTCGCTATACGTCGGATTATTTCCCTGAACTCTATCAATACGCTATTGAGCTTGTCAAAATGGGCAAAGCCTACGTCGACAGCCTCACCGAAGAAGAGATCCGTGAGTATCGCGGAACGGTGATGGAAGCGGGACGCCGCAGCGTCTATGCTGAGCGGAGCGTCGAAGAGAATCTCGATCTCTTGGAGCGGATGAAAGAGGGCGAATTCAAAGACGGTGAACACGTTCTACGTGCCAAGATCGACATGAGTGCGGCGAATATGAAGATGCGCGATCCGCTCCTCTACCGTATCCGTCACGCCCACCACTACCGCACGGGTGATGCGTGGAATATCTACCCGATGTACGACTACGGTCACTGTATCTCCGATTATCTCGAAGGGGTGACCCACTCGATCTGTACGCTGGAGTTTGAAAATAACCGTGACATCTATGACTGGGTACTCGATACGCTGGGGTTGACATCACCGCGTCCGTATCAGCATGAGTTCGCACGGCTGGGGATCAATTACACCGTTATGAGTAAGCGAAAGCTCCTCGAACTGGTCAACGAGAAATACGTCAGCGGCTGGGACGATCCGCGTATGTCGACCATCGCAGGGCTTCGTCGACGCGGGTATACCCCTGAGTCGATTTTGAACTTCTGTCATCAGATCGGTATCGCCAAAGCGAACTCGATGGTCGATGTGGCACAGCTCGAATTTTGTATCCGAGACGATCTCAATACCAAAGTACCGCGTGTGATGTGTGTTCTCGACCCGCTCAAAGTGACGATCGAGAACTATGAGGGGAGTGAAGAGCTCGACGCCTCGTATTACCCTGAGGATGTGCCGAAAGAGGGGAACCGAAAACTGCCGTTCTCCCGCTATATTTACATCGAACGTGACGACTTCAGCGAGAACCCCCCTGCGGGCTTTTATCGTCTCACCCCTGAACAACCCGTGCGCCTCAAACACGCCTATATCATTACCTGCAAAGAGGTGATCAAAGACGGCTCGGGGAACATCACGGAGATCATCGCAACATACCATCCCGACTCCAAAAGCGGTTCCGATACGAGTGGTATCAAGGTCAAAAGTGCGATCCAATGGGTTGAAGCCAACACCGCAAAAACGGTCGAGGTGCGACTCTATGATCGTCTCTACACCTGCGAAGCACCGGAGGGGGTCGAAGATCTCAATCCTGATTCGCTCAAAGTGATCAAAAATGCGCTGGTTGAGCCTGCTCTCATCAGTGAAAAACCGGATGTTCGTTTCCAGTTCGAGCGTCAGGGGTATTTTTATGCTGATCCGATCGACTATACCGACGAAGCACCGGTATTCAACAGAATCGTAGGGCTGAAAGACTCGTGGAACAAAAAGAACAAAGCGGATGAGGGCACAGCCAAGCCAGA
>NZ_JAFLKV010000030.1:11698-16170 GCF_019163035.1 Sulfuricurvum sp. | reverse complement strand
TATTCACAAACTCGATAATTTCACGATGGAGATTTTTGTGATACTCGTATTCGGGAAAACCGATTTTGTGCATGTAAACTTCTTCATCTCGAAAATGCTTATTCATATAACGATTCAGCTCTCCTAAAATCGCTTTGAGTTCCTCTTTGGTCGAAGTAAGCGCATCGAGTGCGGCAATCTGGGCAACAATCTCAAAAAGTTTTTTGTGCTGATCATCGATGTAGCTGATCCCTAAACGATACTCCTCATTCCACTCTAAGCCTGTTCCCATAATTTATTACCTCTCTTAAGTATATGGTGTATTATCTCCTATTAATATCGCAAACCTATCGTAAAACAACCCTTACGCATAAACC
Organism: Sulfuricurvum sp.; assembly: GCF_019163035.1. GTDB lineage: Bacteria > Campylobacterota > Campylobacteria > Campylobacterales > Sulfurimonadaceae > Sulfuricurvum. The sequence goes on along the minus strand of NZ_JAFLKV010000030.1, from coordinate 15,814 downwards.
CTCATCTTTATTCGTAAATTCCAGTCGAGCACCGTATTTAGTTGCAATCTCTTGACACATCTGATGCCCAAGCCCGTTATGTTCAATCGACGTATCCATTCCCCCGCCGTTATCGCAAAAGTTAATTCGTTCAAGACTTATTTCAATACGTATCATCGGATTTTCAATGTTTCGTTCTTCAAATATTTTAATCGAGTTGTTTAAAAGATTCAGCCAAACCTGCATCCACTCGTTTTTGATTCCATACAGTACACTATCATCCCCCTCTATCACCACATGAACGCCGAAATCGAGAATTTTTGTTTCAATAATGGCGATGGAGCTTTCGATCGATTCATACACCGAAAAATCGGCTTTAACACTGCTTTGTTTGTAAAATTCCAAAAAGTTCTGCATCGTATGAGACATAAAATCAATCGTATCTTCAACCTTCTGAGACTGTTCTAAAAGCCACCCATTCTCTATCGGTTGCCCTGTCCTAATCATGGCAATGTTAAGAAGATTTATCGAACTCAGTTTAGAGAGGGGTTCACGCCACTGATGAGAGATATTAGCGATCAGATTGCCGATTTCGGCCTGTTTTGCTTTTTGATAGAGTTGATCTTTAATCTGAAGGTTTTTCGATACTTCCAAACGCACTTTTCGGTGCAGCAGATAATTCCAAAGGATAATCAAACCGACTACTCCTAATAATCCTAAAACAATTAGTGTAACCGTCTTAGTATCAATCCCTTCTTTAACCACAAGCCCCGTGTGTTTGTTGATAATCGCTTCACGCTCAATCGGGGTAATGGTACGGATCCCTTTGTCTAAAATATCTCGCAAGATAGGTTCTTCTTTGATAACACCGATTCGTAAATGATTCTCATACCCCTGAGGCTGTCCAGATATTTTTAAATTAAACCATCCCTCTTTTTTTATAATATAGGCGGCAACGATCAACGATCTGACCGTCATATCTGCTTTTTTTTCTGAAACCATCTTCATCGCATCCGGTTCCGAAACGACCGGAATAAATTTCAGATTTGTAAAATCTTTACTCATCCTCTCGAGCATCGCTGTTCCGGCAGGTAAAACAACACTCTCATGATCCAAACCGATCAAATCGGCAACGAAAGGGTGTTCCTCGCGGGTAATCAAAATATTAGGATCAGAAAGAAGAGGCTGGGTAAAAATAAGCCATTTTTCTCGTTCAGGAGTTTGGTTGACAAAACTCATAATATCACATTGTTTCGATTTGGAAAGTGCGAGTGTCTCTTCCCATGTTTTAGTCGGGAGAATCCTGATATGAACATTCAATCGCTTTGCGACGAGCTGAATCAAATCAGCCGCAATCCCGATATGTTCACCGTGTTCATTGATAATTTCAAACGGTTCCCAATCGGGATCCGCACACATTGTGATCTCTTTTTTTGCTTTGAGGAAAGTTTGTTCATCCGCAGTCAAAGAAATTTTCGTTATGTCAGAACCCATGGCATCAAATGTCAATAGCAATAGCAGCAAAAAATATAAAATTGGTTTCATCACGTTATTGTATCGCAGTGAATGTATTAAAAAGCATAGGTTGCTGAGAGAGTGAGCATATCATCCGCATATCGATAGTTAGGAGAGTCTCTCCATTCATACTGTATTTTGACACCTAAAGGATCGGATATTTTAGCTTTATAGACAAAGTTGATGATATCGATATCACTATTGGGCATAATCCGCTCATCCAAATCGATGATCGAATATCCTCCAATCAGTGTCTGATTCGGTAATCCTGCTTTTGCCAAATTATATTTAAAGCTTAATTTTCCCATCTGACTTTTGGCGAGAGCAGATACCGAAGTATCTTGCGCAAACATATAGGGAATCGCCACGTATTCGGGATATCCACCCCAGTTTCCAAAAGCGGTGACGGTGTTTTTATCACCCGTAAAATAGTTATATGCCAATGCTATTGTTAATCCAACCTCTTTACTCTCTAAAGAGACTTTTGTTCCGAAGAGTTCATAAGAACCATTACGTCCAAGATGGTGTAAAAAATCCTTAAATTGACCGATATCACGAACACCGTATCCCTGAACTTCGAATCTTGAAATGAGAGTAGGACTTAATTCATAAGGGAATGCCATATCTAAATAAAACTCATCAAGAACATCACGACAGTAGTAATTCCACCCCTGTATCTTGATACTATTTTCATAAACGATACCGCTCATAATGACACCTTGATCCCCTGAAATTCTCGATATATCTATCGTATCACCATCATTCGAATCAATCATCTGTAAATCACTACTCATCGCTAAAGAGGTGTAGGTTTGCTGGGACATACTCCTAAAATGTTTGAAACTTACCAGCCCATCCAATCCCGACATTTTTGAGATAAAAGAGAGTGTTATTGCCGTATGAGGTAATGCCTTATTGGTGAAAGTATAGGCTTCAAAAAGGTTAGGAATGATTCGATAATCGTATGTAGAGATGATAGGGGAATCAATCTCTTGTCGTCCGAAGAGAAGTGTTGAACTACCCTCTTTATATTCAATCGAAGCTTCACCGAGAACCGAATAAGGTGTTTTATCAACATCGAACATGTAGGCGTCGGTTTTTTTTAAATTAGCATGTCTAAGACCTAAATCACTTGTAATATAATAAGCCGCTTTGGCTTTAAATCCATCCCAAGCCCCCGATTCAACTGCGAGCTTTCCTCCAATACCAAAAGTTGATTGATCCCGCTTTGGCAAGATACGATCATCATACACAAACATTGTCTTGCCGTATCCCGAAACACTGCTTTGCTTCAGTGCATCTACAAGTTCATTGCCATAAAGCATTACTGAGATACATATAAGAAAAACAATTCTAATCAGCTGGCTATCCTTTTGATAGCCTTCACAACATCATCAATGATCCAATCAGGAGTTGAAGCTCCGGCACTGATACCGCAAAATTGTTTACCACTAAACCATGTAGCATCTAAATCATCCTGACTCTCAATATGATAGCTATGAGTACAATACTCTTTTGCAATTGAGTGCAGTTGTTTAGTATTAGATGAGTTTTTACCACCAATAACGATCATTACATCGGCTTTTTGTGCCAAATCACGTACCGCATCTTGATTATCAAAGGTTGCATTGCAGATCGTATTAAAAACACGAACCTCTTTGTGCTTCGCCATCAGCTTTCCGACGATCTGCTGATATTCTTCGATCTTTCGGGTGGTTTGGGCAACGGTGGCTATTTTTTCACGCAAATGCAATCCATCGATTTCATCGGGACTGTTTACGACAAAAACATTTCCGATAGCGTAGCTTTTTACACCCTTAATCTCAGGATGAGCCTCATCCCCGAATATGACGATGTCATACCCTTGAACAGACATCTCTTCACATATTTGCTGTGGCTTGGTCACATAAGGGCAGGTTGCATCCACGACATTGACATGGCGCTCATTGAGGGTGGAGAGTTCTTGCTTGGGGATGCCGTGGGTACGAATAACCGCTGTCTCACCCGCCCTAAAGGAGTCAAGATTCTCACTCAAAGCAACGTTAAAGTCGTTTTTGAGTCGATCAATTTCATTGGCATTATGGATCAAAGGACCATAGGTTGCGGAGTTTCGGTTTTCTTCAGCAATCTTAATCGCCCGTTTCACACCGAAACAAAAGCCGTAGCTCTCCGCAAGGACGATTTTCATCTCTCTACCTTTGTACACATCCCCAAAAGTTCAAAGAAATTCGGGAACGAGGTGTTAATACACTCGATATCTTCCACTTCCATCCCACATTTAAGCCCTGCAATCAAAAAGCTCATCGCGATACGATGATCGCCGTAACTGTTCACTACAGCCGATTTCAATTCTCCGCCCTTTACCGCATACCCATCAGGATACTCTTCGGTCTCAATCCCGCAAAGGTTCAGATTATCGACAACCGTTTTAATACGGTCAGACTCTTTGACCCGTAGCTCTTCGGCATTTTTGATGATGCTTTTCCCCTCAGCACACGCCATAGCGATAGAGAGAGCCGGCAATTCATCGATCAGCCATGCGATATTCTCTTCTACCGTAACGGCATGAAGCGGGGCATGTTCCACTCGAATCGTCCCGATCGGCTCATAACGCTCATCGGT
>NZ_JAFLKV010000030.1:10346-11598 GCF_019163035.1 Sulfuricurvum sp. | reverse complement strand
AGTTCCGGTTCACGGAACGTACATACTCCGTCTGAGCGGAGAGCCGCAAGCATCATCGCACTTTTAACCTGTGCCGAAGCAATCGGAGAGACATAATCAAACGCTTTGAGCGACGCACCGCGAATAGAGAGGGGTGCGAGATCACCGTTATTACGGCCATCGAGCTTGGCTCCGATAGAACGTAACGGTTGTGTTACTCGCTTCATCGGACGACGTTTTAGATACTCATCTCCCGTGAGGACAAAATGCCCTTCAGCGGAACTGAGAAGCCCGCAAAACAGTCGCATCCCCGTCCCCGAATTACCGCAATCGAGAATTTCAGAGGTCTCTTTGATCCCGTTGGACGAAATAGTAATCGTTTTACCGTCATCATGGATTTCAGCACCCAAATGTCCTACGATTTTGAGGGTGTTAAGGGTATCTTCCGCACGGAGAAAATTTTCGATTTTACTCTCACCCTCCGCTAAAACAGAAAACATCGCACAGCGGTGAGAGATCGATTTATCGGGTGCAATCGCATCACTTTTAAATGTAAACGGTTGTGCGGGTGAAACCTTGGCAGAGATCATCTCAAACCTGCCCCAAGTTCATCACGCAATCCGCTAAGAATCCACTCCATAGCGGCGTTAATATCCTCTTCTTCAAGTGTTTTTTCATCTGATTGGAGGACAAAACGGAGACTCAAGCTCATTTGATCCCCTAAGCTTTCGGAAACATAACGATCTACTGGATAGAAACGCCGGATTTGTGGTGATGCGTGTTTTTCGATCACCGATTTAATCGTCTCATAGGTCACCTCTTTAGAGATAAGTACACTGAGATCGCGATACGATGCTTGGTATTTCGAATACGGTTGTGCTTCCACCAGAGCGTACGGTAAAGTATCAACACTAAGCTCACACATAAAGGTTTGAGCAAGATCGAATTCCTCTTCAACCTGAGGATGAACTCTGAAAAGCTCCCCTGCTTCCACACCGTTGATAAGCACTTTAGCACACACATACGGATGAGCTAATGCATGGCTCGGGGTATGAGATGCCAGTTCAAATGATCCCGCGACATCAGCAATCAATTTGCTAAACGCAGCAAAATCGATAGTGGCAGGTTTTCCTGCATTGGAAATTTTTTCACTCTCTAATGATCCAGATACGATAAAACCAATGCGTTTGGATTCGTTACGATTTGAATCAAAAATCATCCCAGTTTCAAACAATGCGATCTTTTTTTGATTCACTTTGACATTCGCTGAAGC
>NZ_JAFLKV010000030.1:7541-10246 GCF_019163035.1 Sulfuricurvum sp. | reverse complement strand
TCCGCTTCAACCATACTGATAAGACGTGGTTCGTATGAACTGTTAAGCTCAATATATCCACCATACACTTGCGACGTTGAGTATTTTTCAAACAACTCAGCCGCATATCGGGTTCCGATACTAATAGTTGGTTCGCTTCCGCGAGAGGTACGATAATAATGAGGACAACTCGGGATTTTTTTCTCCCCCATTTGTTTAGAAATCACATCGGGAGCAATATAGCTCGCTTCGATCACTACCAACCCTTCTTGCGCAGTAAAATGAGCTTCTTTTTCTTGGGAAACACCGATAACGGCAACTTTCTCTTTCCCATACAACGCTGCATACCCGTTTTCATCACTTTGAAGGGTAATAACCCCTTTATTCTCTGCATCCCCGAATTTTTCAAACGGATAGGCTCGTAAAATAACCCCTGTGCTGTGAGTTGCATAGAGCAATATAGCATCGACAGCTGTTGCATAAACTCCTTCGATAATCGCTAAACGAAGTGCGATGATAAAAGGGATACTTAGTTCTTTAACCTCTACCGCTCCGAATAACAAATCAGAATTAAACGTTTCAGTATGGTGAAGTTGCAAGATACGCCCGATACCCAAGCGATTTTCTTGAGTCTCCTTCGTATTTTTTTCTCTCAAAGGACGGGACAATGCTGCACGTAAATCACGCGCAACCCCATGAATACTGAGGCAATCTCCACGATTGGCGGTTAGTTCGATCTCGATTACATCGTCATTGAACGCAGAATACTCATTAAGATTTTTTCCAAGCACCAATTCACCGATACTCGCATCGAGGATCATTATCCCCTCACCCATCGACGGCAAACTGATCTCTTTTGCGGAGCAGATCATCCCATGCGAATCAACACCGCGAAGTTTTGCCTCTTTGATTTTAAGACCGCCGGGAAGTTCTGCACCGACAGTCGCCAATGCAATATGAATCCCCTCACGAACATTCGACGCACCGCATACGATTTGACGCACGTCACTGCCGACGTTAACTTGGCAAACGTTTAGCTTATCCGCATCAGGATGTTTTTCACACTTCTCAACGAATCCTACAACCACACCGTCCGCAACACGGATCACTTCGTGAGCATCGACTTCCAAACCGATCGCATTAAACGTTTTACATAACTCTTCCGCGCTGATGCCGTCGAGATCGATCCACTCATTTAACCAATTTTTTGTAACGATCATCTAAACTGCTCCAATAATCTCGTATCTCCCTCAAACAATGAGCGCAAATCACCGATTCGGTGAATCAACATCGCAAAACGCTCAACCCCAAGCCCGAACGCATACCCGCTAACATTCTCATATCCAACCGCTTTAAAAACATTCGGATCGACGATACCGCATCCGAGCACTTCGAGCCAACCGGTTTTAGAGCAGACACGACACCCCTCACCGCCGCAAAAAATACAACTAATATCGACTTCGGCTGATGGTTCCGTAAACGGGAAAAAGCTTGGACGAAAACGAACTTCGACATCGCCGAACATAGTTTTCAAAAAATCTTCGAGGATAAATTTGAGATTAGCAAAGGAGACTTTCCCTGCCTCTTCGACAACCAATCCCTCAACCTGATGAAACATCGGCGTATGGGTAATATCATAATCTCGACGGAAAACAGCACCCGGAGCAATCATACGAATCGGAGGCTTAGTAGAGAGCATCGTACGGATCTGTACCGGAGAGGTATGGGTACGCAATAACATCGAGTCTTTAAAATAAAAAGTATCCTGCATATCGCGAGCCGGATGGTATTTAGGGAGATTCAACGCTTCGAAGTTGTGAAAATCGTCTTCCACCATCGGACCCGTTTGTACCGAGAAGTTCATCGCAACGAAATACTCTACGATTCGATCCATCGTCTCCATCACAGGGTGAAGCGATCCACGTTCTGTAGTGGCGGAGTAAAGACTCACATCAATCGCTTCTGCCCTCATCGTCGCTTGCAAATGTTCCATTGCCAAAAAGAGTTTACGATCAAGCAACAGAGCGTTCAATCCCTCTTTATGGATATTTAATTCTTTGGCAAATGTCCCCTTTTCAGCATCAGGAATATCTTTCATACGGGCAAACTCAGCGTTCATTATCCCTTTTTTTCCGAAAACGGCGATTCGTATCTCTTCGATTTTATCAATCGTATCGGCCGATTTTATAGCGTCATACCACTCTTGCAAAATAGAGTCTCCATTGTGATTTTCTGAAAGCTTTAAAAATAGATCTTTACACTTTTATGAAAGGGCTTTCAATTTAGGGGATATTGTAGTCAAATCTCTTTTATAAATAGCTTCAAGCGATCTTCCATGTGCTACAATAGCATAAAAAAAGAGGTTTAAAATGTGCATTTTTTGCAAAATAGTCAATAAAGAAATTCCCTCAAATACGGTCGCTGAAAACGAAGAATTTTATGCGTTTCACGATATCAATCCCAAAGCGCCTGTTCATGTTTTAGTAATCCCGAAAGTTCATTATCAAAGTTTTAACGATATTCCGGGGGATGTGATGGGAAGAATGGCGACGTTTATGCAAGAGGTCGCCCAAATGTGCAGCATCGATGAAAGCGGCTACCGTATAATCAGTAATATCGGTGAAAACGGAGGGCAAGAGGTAGGGCATCTGCACTTCCATATCCTTGGCGGAGCAAAACTCAAATGGGGTCATTTTGCTGACGCTGATCCTAAGGATTTCTTTTAA
>NZ_JAFLKV010000030.1:0-7441 GCF_019163035.1 Sulfuricurvum sp. | reverse complement strand
ATCGTTGAACAATAGGTTTCCAAACTCGCCATGACCCAACGTGCCGCGAGTGTATCATCCGCATTCGAATTAAAACGGTATTCAAGATGCAAAGAATTAAATTTTTTGGGAGCCGATTCGTTACGGACTACTTCACCACTCACTTCTAGGTTTGTAACATCAAATCCTTGCTGCTTTGGAAGCATCACTACATCGGTCGCACTGCACGTGATAATACCACTCAAAAAATATTCAATCGGAGAAATTTGAGGGCAATCGATGATAAAACTGCTTTTTTCGGTTTTCGCTTCAAAGCGCATTGCATCCTGATGAGAGACGACTATTTTCATTTGACATCCTTCAAATAATGATCAAAATAGATGATTTGCTCCAGTGTACGTACTTCCGCCGTTCCCCCTTGGGATACACGAGCATTCATCGAATGCTCAATCGCCAAATATGGGATAACGTCCTCTTTGATACGACTATCGATTGCATGAAGTTCACTGTAAGCGATATCGCTCAAATCAATTCCCAACACTTCAGCACGGGCAACGGCTCGACCCGTGATATGGTGCGCTTCGCGAAACGGAACGTCGCAATGTTCTACCAAATAGTCCGCCAAATCGGTCGCACTTAGATGACCCAACTTACAAGCTCGTGCCATGTTTTGCGGTTTAATGGTCATCGTTTTAAGGGCTTCACGGAGAATTTCAAGAGAGATTTCAGCGGTTTCGACACTGTCGAACACCCCCTCTTTGTCCTCTTGGGTATCTTTATTGTAGGCTAACGGCAACCCTTTCATAACCGTTAAAAGTCCCATCAAATTTCCAAAAACACGCCCTGTTTTACCGCGAAGAAGCTCAGGCACATCGGGGTTTTTCTTTTGAGGCATAATCGATGAACCGGTTGAATACTGATCGGAAAGTTCCACAAAACGGAACTCATAACTCGACCACATAATAATCTCTTCTGAGAGACGAGAAATATGCATCATGAGCGTCGAGATATTAAACAAAATTTCCAAGGCAAAATCACGATCACTCACCGTATCGAGACAGTTAATACTCACACTATCAAATCCGAGACTTTTAGCCGTCATTTCTCGGTCAATATTATGCGGAGTCCCTGCCAATGCCGCGCATCCAATCGGAGAGATGTTATTACGCATTGCAGAGCTCTCAAAACGCTCACAATCGCGTTTAAACATAGAAGCATAGGCTAGGAGATGAAATGCGAAATTGATCGGTTGTGCGTGCTGTAAATGGGTCATCCCCGGGAGCAGCGTCGTCGTATGATCACGAGATATATCGACGATAGCACCCATAAGTGCTTTAATCTGTTCAACAATTTCACGGTTTTTACGAAGGACATATCGGCGGAAATCAAGGGCAACCTGATCGTTACGACTGCGCGCTGTATGGAGTTTTTTACCTGCTTCACCGATAATGTGAGTTAGCCGTTTTTCAATCGCCATGTGGAGATCTTCATCGCCGATTCTCCACTCAAATACACCCGACTCGATTTCGCTCAAAACCTGAGCCATCCCCGATTCGATTAATTGCGCCTCTTCATGTGTTAAAATCCCTTGGTGCGCCAACATTTTGGCGTGAGCGATAGAACCTTCAATATCTTCACGGTACAGTTTTTGATCAAACATGATCGATGCGTTAAATTTTTCCAAAAGGGTTGACGCATCTTGCGTGAAACGTCCTGACCACATCTTTTCCATGGTATCTCCGTATATTAATTAGTTAGGGGATTTTAGCGAAGTTTGGTTTAGAAGAATATCATCCCCAGAATAAGGGAAGATTTATTTAATTACAAGCGGGAACGTTTCCACTATCAGAAGCATAATCAACCAAAAAATCTTCCAAATGTTTGGTATTTTTGGTATATGCCCGACTATTGAAATAAGACCATGATGGTTCTGCTTTTTTCGAATTCAAATGGACTTGAGCTAATTTTTCACCATTATTATCCATCATCTTTATCCATGCACGCTGTTTCTTGGACCCGGCTAAAGCCTGACCGCCGCCATGACACTCTTTACAACTTTCGATGTAAGCTTTTTGCCCTTTATAAACAGCCGCATTTAGAAGTGTTGAGGCGGTTAAAAGAGTAATTGCTACTGTAGCATATAAGGTGCGCATTGGAATATATTCCCTATTTTTATCTATTTAATTAATACTACATTAGTATTTCTAATAAATTGCTTAAGTTATTCGCCCTAAAAAAGGGGGATTAAACCATCAAAGTTGATATTTTTTCTCAAATTTTGGGTCTAAATCCCATATGCCAAAACTCTTAAGATATTCTACAACCGATGGGGTACATTCGACATCTCCCGGCCACTCACGTTCAAACCCATCGACTTCCGTCTTCATTGTCCCATCAAACGCTACAATCGATTCGGAATGATAAATATCTCTAGCGGCATCTATATTGTTGGTGACGCGCCATACCAGCATGTAAGGGTTATGAATATCATTTTTTTCTTCATCGACGAAAATAACGATTCGTAAAAATGAGCTTAATGCTTCTAACGCACTAAATTTATTTTTCAACGTACCTCTTTTCTTGACACTGATAACGGTGATCGGGTTGGCAGTATGGCGCATATACTGTGTTGCACCTGTAATTTCCGGTATGAGTGCACGTAATTGCTCTAACAATACAGAGCTATCGATAGACGAAGGTGCTATCGGTGAATACGACGCGGTAAAATCGATCCCCAGTTTTCCCCCAACCAAGCTTTCAGGACTTGAGTGATCCAACGCATCGGTAATCCCCTCAGAGATAAAAAGGCATTTAGGGAGAAATCGGTTCAAGGCGTACGTAATAAGCGCTTCATAATTGTTCAATTTCGGCGCATCTTCGCCAAAAAACAGGGCGTGTTTGACAAAACTCATCTGCCCAGAACCCCAGAAAATATGCATAAACTGTTTTGCATGCCCTTTGTAAAGAGGTTTCATTTTTCCCAGAATAAGATTATGAAACACCCCATTTTCAGGCATATGGTAATCAATCAAATCGGCTGCATTGGTTTTAAGTAACGGCAAAAACACCCGCTCAGTCGCCCATCCCATGTATTTGTCTTCCAACGGCGGTTTACCGACAACCGTTGCCAAATAATACGGATCTTTACGGTGTGTGATAGCGCTCACTTCGAGTTCAGGATAGTACTCTTTAAGGGTGTAATACCCTGTGTGATCTCCAAAAGGTCCCTCTTCGCGTAATTTTGCGGTATCAACCCACCCCTCGATAACGAAATCGACATCTTCAGGAATAAAGAGAGGAGTCGTTAGGGATTCAACGAGCTTCGGAGACTCTTTTTTAATCAAACCGTACAGCAGTAATTCATTTACCCCATACGGCAATGGAGCTGTCGCACACCACGTATAGAGGGGATCACCGCCGATAGCGATAGTAACCGGCATTTTTTTACCGGCACGTTGATACTGATCGAAAAAGTGAGAGGAGTCTTTGTGAATTTGCCAGTGCATTCCTAAATGATTTTTGTCATACACTTGTAAGCGATACATCCCTAAATTGACTAGTGCACCGTCCAAACTTTGGGTATACACCTGCCCCATGGTAATAAACGGACCTCCGTCTTCTTCCCACGTTGTGAGGATCGGTAAATCGTACAAATTTACCTCGTCGCCTTGTTTAACGATCTCTTGGCAACTTCCTCTCGTTTTGAGTTTTTGAGGAAAGATATCTTTCATCGCGAACAGATCGCCGAGCATACCGATTTTCTCTTTGAACCCTTGCGGCGGTTTCATGTGGAGGAGTTTTTCGATTTCATGTGCTACCCCCTCTACCTCGCGACCGAAAAGAAGTTCCGTACGACGGTAGGAACCGAACAGGTTCATCACTACCGGAATATCAAATTTTTTACCGCTACGTTTGTCTATCGGGTGGGTAAAAAGGAGCGCTTTTCCCCCATCTGGTTTTTTCACTTCAGCATACGCCAAGTGGGGAATTTCGAGGTTAATATCCAACGGAGTTTCGATGAGGCGTAACTCCCCTTTGCTCTGTAGTAAATCTATCGTTTTTTGTAATGTCACGACTAAGCCTTATTCGCCATAGCTTCGGCACGTTGTAATAACTCCATTGCACCCTGATCGACCAAACGCGCAGCCATCGCTTCACCGACACCCTCGGTTGTCGCTTTTGAAACCACTATTTCATCCCCCATCATTTCAGACCCATCGGGCATTCCAAGCGTTGATCGGACAATCACCTCTCCGTTCTCCTGAACACGTGCACTCACACCGATGGGCACCTGACACCCACCGTTGAGTGTATCGACGAAACCACGCTCTATCGTTGTTTCAATACGGCTATTCTCATCTTCGAGGAAAGAGGCAATCTCTAAAACCCATGGCTCATTCACAGTCTCGATTCCTAATGCCCCCTGCCCCATAGCGGGAAGCATCTCATCCAACGAGATCGGGTAAAAATGCTCTACTAACTCACTAAAGCCCAGACGATTAATCCCTGCGGCTGCTAAAATGATCGCATCGAACTCCCCCTCTTTGAGTTTTCGGATACGGGTATCAACATTTCCGCGTAAATCTTTAATCACCAAATCAGGGCGTTGTTTGAGTAGTTGCATACGGCGACGAAGTGACGATGTCCCCACGATAGCACCCTGAGGAAGGGAACTGATATCAGCATATTTTTCACTCAACATAGCATCACGGACATCTTCGCGAACCGTGATTGCAGAGAGTAATAACCCCTCTGGCATTACGGTCGGAACATCTTTGAGCGAGTGAACCGCCATTTGCGCTTCACCGCGAAGCATTGATTCCTCAATCTCTTTGAGAAACAACCCTTTCCCTCCGATTTTTGCCAAAGGGACATCCAAAATTTTATCCCCTGACGTGATAATAATTTTTAGTTCCACTTCGACATCATTAAAATTCGATTCAATAACCGATTTGATGTGGTTTGATTGCCAAAGGGCGAGTTTGCTTCCGCGTGTTGCAATGGTGAGTTTTTTCATGAATTACTTAACCTTGATCTCTTTATATTTATTTTTAGTATTGTCTTTTATACCATCAAAAAAGACGGTAGGCGTCCCGGCAACCATCATCGATTCTGCCACTTTTTGGTCAAAATCAAACTGTTTAAGTACGGAAGATTGTCGAATGTGATTTCTATCAATCTTTGTTCCAAAGGTTTTATTAAACGCATTCAGAATTTTTTGCTCATCTCGTTCACTGGCATTGACATCCACTTTATACAGGGTTAAAACCGCATTGTCTGTCCCGTTTTGCTCCGCCGCGATTGCCGCTTTTGTCAAGGTTACCGCCGCAGGATGAAGCCCTGAGAGAGGATAATGGTAGTAATAAACTCCAAATACTTTAGGATATTTTGCCATATAGGCAAGTGCTTCAGGGACATAACGACGGCAGAACGGACACAACGGATCGGAGAAAATAGCTACCTTATGGAGGGCATTCGCTTCTCCACTGATACGATTACTTTTGGTATAAAAGGCATTATTAAAATCGGGTGCAACCGTATCATTATAACGTTCACCGGATTGAAGATTGATGAGTTCGGGAGCGATAACATTGCCATTAACGAAATAGGTTCCGTTTTGATTGATGTGACGGGTATCATTCCCCTGCTTGACATCGGCTTCAATGCTCATAAAATACGCTTGCCATCCACTCATAGCGGGAAGATTTTTCTTCCCGTTCACCTCAATTTTCAAATTAGAGATATTAGGATTGCCTCCAATCCCCTTTTTTAAAAACGAAATAACTTCGGCATCACTCGCAGCCATGAGGCTAGCGGAGAGCAGGAGTATCGTCGATAATTTCGGCATCAATGACATGGTCATCCTTTCGTGTGGTGTAGGTGTGATTATTTTCAGTAGGGTATTTTCTCGTAAAACGGTTAATGAGCAGTGTTACCAGAAGCGAGAACTGCATCAATACACCAATGATATCACATAAAAATCCGGGAAGGATGAGGAGAACAGCCCCGATTAACCCCGAAATATTACGACTTGAGAACCCTTGCATATCGATTTGACGCGTGCGGAGGGCATCAAGATTCTCAGCCAAAGCATGACGGAAGTTCATCAAAATGAAAATTCCTAAAAAAGCACTTCCGACAATCTCTAAAAAAGTGGCTAATCCTCCGATTCTCGAAGCAATCTCTATGGTTAGAGTCACTTCCAAAAAAAGATAGATCAGAAAATAGATCATTTAATCAGTTCCTTAATGGTGTTCAACACTTCCGATGGTGCGACCGTAATCATATCACCGGATGAGCGCACCATGATCTGAATCGAACCGTTATCGAGTTCTTTCCCGACGATAACCGTGAAAGGGAATCCGATCAATTCTGCATCCGACATTTTAAATCCGAATCGCTCTTTTCGATCATCCAGCATCGCTTCAATTCCACTCTTTTGCAAAGAGGCATAAAGCTCTTCGGCATACGCCATGTGGCTCTCTTCTTTGATGTTTGAGACCATAACATTGACCATATACGGAGCCGTTGCATGGGTCCAGATACACCCTTTTTCATCATGGTGTTGTTCGATGACGGCGGCAACCAGACGGCTCACCCCCATCCCATAGGTTCCCATGATAAACGGCTGAGCGCGCCCGTTTTCATCCAAAAACTCCGCTTTAAGCGGTGCAGAGTAAACGGTGCCGAGTTTGAAGATATGCCCTACTTCGATCCCTTTGGTATGGAGGATTTTACCCTCACAGTGAGGACAACCATCCCCCTCTTGAACACTGACGAGATCGGCAAAATGAGCCTCATTCATAACACTTAGATCCACACCAACGAAATGATAATCGGCTTCGTTTGCACCGCTAATCATTGTCGTTGCACCCTTGGTATCATTATCCATCACGATACGGGTTTTATCCTGATCCAATGGCCCGATAAATCCAGGAACCAGCCCGATTTCGATCAACTCCGCTTCCGTTGCATCAACCAGATCGATCGCTCCGATACTGTTACGCGCTTTTACCTCTTGAAGCTCATCACATCCTCGGATAAAGAAACAGACGAGTTCTGAGCTCTCTGTATAAACAGCGCGCTGAACGACCGCTTTGAGGGTATAGTACGGATCAACATGGAAAAAATTACTCAAATCTTCAATCGATTTAATAGCAGGTGTTTTGAAACGGGAAAAATCAGCTTCAGGTGCACTAGGAATTTCACTGCGCGGTGAACGGCGTGCCGCTTCGACATTGGCACCGTATTCGCAACTGTCACACACCGCGAGGGTATCCTCACCGCTTCCGGCTAATACCATCAACTCTTTTGATCCCGTGCCCCCGATGGCACCGCTGTCAGCTTCAACGACACGAAACGCCAGACCCAAACGCTCCAAAATACGTTTGTATGCCGCTTCCATCGCATCAAATTCACGATCCAAATCTTCGGTGCTTGAGTGAAAACTATACCCGTCTTT
>NZ_JAFLKV010000089.1:6601-17006 GCF_019163035.1 Sulfuricurvum sp. | reverse complement strand
AGCGTAAATCAACATTTCCTTGAGGAATCAGCTCTATTTTTTTATCAAAATAGAGCCCTGAAATCTCAATTTGTTTATTGGGGAATTCACACCCCATCCATGGCTTGATTAAACGATTCATCATCGCCATATCAAACTCCAAATAATACCCAACCAAAGGACGATTTCCAATAAAATCGAGAAATTTTTTAACCCCTTCTGAGGGTAAAATTGCATTTTCCAAGTCGCAGGGACGAATATGATGGATTTTGATGCTTTCAACACTGATCTCTTTGTCAGGTTTCAAGAATACTTCAAAGCTCTCAGAGGTCAAAATACGATCCCCTTTGACCTTTACCGCACCGATACTGAGTACCGCATCTTTTTTGGTATTGAGCCCCGTCGTTTCGGTATCAAACACCACCACTTCATCACCGTTGTAGGGTTCAAACATCCACGCATAGTTTTCATCATTTAGTCCACGACGGTTCCATGCACGTTTGAGAGACGCGAACATCACACCACCATTCCGAGATGAAAATGGTAAGTGAGAAATTTTTTAAACGTATTGACGATTTTAAACGCATCTTTGAGTAAATCACGTTCGGCTTTAGAGAGCAATTTCGGATTAACATAATTTTGCTCTTCACTTCCCTGCTTTTGGGCGAGGATAAAACGCAAACGGATACTGAGCAGCGTGTCATACGCTTCGATCAACTCACTCGCAAACCGCTTATCGAACAATCCGAGGTTATTGAGTTCTTTGATCCGCTCCGTCGTGTTGGTAGAGGCAATTTTATGTTCCAAAGAGAGGATACGGATACCGTGAACAATCGCGAAAATCCCCCCTTTTTTAATATCAAATTCGCTTTCGTGCTCCGCGCGTCCCAAAACAAAGCCTGAGAACAGACTCAAAGGAGTTTCAAACGCCAAAGCGGCTTTCGCCAAATGTGCCATAACATCGCTTCGACCCTCAAAATGATCAAACAGGTAATGTTGACACTCATCTAAGAGTGTTTTATCTCCCGCAACACAATGAGCATCGAGGAAAATCGATAATCCCATCAACGCCTCTTCGCTCATCGTATCGACCCAGCCGCTTATAAGCGTTTTGTACCCTCCGACACTGCGACGCCAGTATGGGTTTGAAACCATCACGTTGCCACTGCATTTTGGAAATCCTAATTGCAAAAGATGCGCGTTTAACTCCATCATATAGGACTCGAATTGCGCTTCATCTTCACCGTCTCGGATAATGAGGGCATTGTCCTGATCGGTTCGCAAAATCTGCTCCCCTCGCCCTTCACTTCCCATCACGATCAACGCACATTTGTCTTGAAGCGATGAGGGAACGACCATCTCAAACACTTTACGATACACCTTGGCATTTAACTCACTCACGAGTTTGGAGACGTAACGTACCCGAACCCCTTTGGTCGTAAGCGATCTGACAAGATGCGTTAGTGAACGCTGAGCATTTTGAAGCTCATCGATACTCACTGCACGATCGATTGAGGCGGCGATAAGATGGGTATGGTTGGCAAAATGGCTGAGAAGATCAAGCTGTTCCAAAATACCGACAATGACATCGTTTTCGACGACTACCAGCCGCTTAATGCCGTGTTTAGTAAAAAGCAACAGTGCATTGAAGAGAAAATCGTGTCTCTCTATCGTTATCAAACCGTACGTCGCGATCTCGTGAATCGGATCATTACGGCTTTTGTCACTCAAAAGGAGCTTTTCGCGCAAGTTTGTATCGGTAACGATCCCCATTTGCTCGCCGTCACGAACCAAAATTACATTGCCGTCCTGATCCGCCATTTGTCGCAACGCATCTTTTATAGGCATCGCTGCATCCACAAAACAGGGTGCATGAAGATAGATTTCATCCACACGGGAAACCATAAACGGAGTCAACTCATTTTGGTGCTGTCGCTCTTTTAGGTTTTGGTGCTTGGTGATGAAATCTTGCATAAAGTAATTTTGAAACGGTTCGACGTCTTGGAGAAGGTTAAGGAAAGATTCTTTGGGGAGTTCGTAGCAAATAAGGTCTTCGGCGACACTGAACGTACTTTGGGTATTTCCATAGATAAGGGAGTTGGCGTCAAAGCTGTCGCGCTCCCCGTATACGTTTTGGAGTTCACCCTCGATACTCTCGTTGACAATCCCTTTGATGATGATGTAGAGAGATTCCGCCCTCACCCTCGGAGCGATAAGAACCGTCTCTTTGGGATAATAGGCGATGTCCATCTGGGTCATCAGTTTTTCAATCATCCTCTCGCCCAAAAGGTCGAAAGGATGAATTGACATCAATAGTGCTTTTTGGTCAAAGAGACTCATAGGTTAATGCTCAACTGCGCCCTCAGCACCAATACCGGTTTGAGAACGGATATTTTGTGCTTCAAACGCTTCGATCTCTTTTTTCGAATTTTCAGATTTATCAGTAATCGAGAAGAACCAGATTCCGATAAACGCTGCACTCACAGAGAAAAGAGCCGGATATTTGTAAGGGAAAATTGCTTCCGCATTTTTCAATACATCCACCCAAACGGTCGGCCCAAGTACCACAAGAACCGCAGCAGTCAATAGACCGAGTGATCCACCGAGCAATGCACCGCGAGTCGTGAGTTTTGACCAATACATAGAGAGGAACAAAATTGGGAAGTTAGCTGATGCTGCAATAGCGAATGCCAATCCAACCATGAATGCAATGTTTTGCTCTTCGAATGCAATACCTAAATAGATAGCAATAATTCCCAAAACAACCGTAGCCACTTTAGAAACTTTCATCTCCATCATTCCATCCGCTTTACCTTTACGGATAACACTCGCATACAAGTCATGGGATATTGCCGAAGCCCCTGCAAGGGTAAGCCCAGATACAACCGCAAGGATTGTTGCAAATGCTACCGCAGAGATAAATCCTAGGAAGAAGTCTCCACCCACTGCATGTGACAAGTGAATCGCCGCCATATTATCCCCACCGAGGATTGGATAACCACCATCAACCGCTTGTTTAGCAAGGTCAAGATATTGTGGGTTTTGGAATACCATAACAATCGCACCGAAACCGATAATGAACGTCAAGATATAGAAATACCCGATAAATCCTGTCGCATAGAAAACCGATTTACGTGCTTCTTTTGCATCACTAACCGTGAAAAAGCGCATAAGGATATGCGGAAGACCCGCTGTACCGAACATCAAAGCAATACCAAGTGAGATTGCCGAGATCGGATCACTCACCAGTTTACCCGGAGCCATGATAGAGGCTGTCTCTTTTATCTGTACCGCAGTCGCAAACAATGTTTCGAAGTTAAAGTTGTAGTGAGCCATAACCGCAATCGCCATAAACGTAGCACCTGAGAGGAGCAAGAACGCTTTAATGATTTGAACCCAAGTAGTTGCCAACATCCCACCGAATGTTACGTAGAGGATCATCAAGACACCGACGAGAATAACCGCAATCTCATAATCCAAACCGAAAAGAAGTTGGATCAATTTACCAGCTCCAACCATTTGAGCGATAAGATACAAAATAACCGTTACAATAGAACCAAACGCCGCCAATGTACGGATCGGTGTTTGTTGAAGACGATACGATGCAACGTCCGCAAAGGTATATTTACCGAGGTTACGGAGCTGTTCAGCCACCATAAACAAAATAATCGGCCAACCGACCAAAAATCCGATAGAGTAGATCAAACCATCATACCCTTTACCGTAAACAAGAGCCGAAATACCCAAAAATGACGCCGCAGACATATAGTCTCCCGCAATCGCCATACCGTTTTGGAACCCTGTGATCCCTCCGCCGGCAGTATAGAAATCTTTTGCCGTTTTAGTACGTTTTGCCGCCCAATACGTGATCCCAAGAGTTGCCCCTACGAAGATCAAGAACATAATAATCGCCGACATATTTAACGGCTGTTTCTCTACCGCACCGCTGAGTGCCTCACCGGCAAACGCTGCAACGGAAAAAAGAGCTAATAATAACGCTTTCATCACTCTCCCTTTGCTTTGGATTTAATTTTTGCAGTTAGTTCGTCAAACTCGCCATTTGCACGACGAGTATAGATACCAGTCAAGATAAATGCACTTAGGATAACACCTACACCGACCGGAATCCCAACCGTTGTTACAGAACCCGCAGATAACGGAGTCCCCAAAATTGACGGATCAAATGCAATCGTTAAAACAAAGCCAAAATAAATGACCAACATTACAATTGTCAAAGTCCATGCAAATTTACTGCGTGTTTTGACCAAATGGATAAAATCTGGATCGTTCTTAATACGATCAACCATCTCTTGTTTCATAATAAACCTCCTTTAAAAGTTGTAGTTTGCGATAAAGCGATATTCATCCCAGCTTGTATCAGTTGTAGCTGTATTTTTGAATTTATCCGGGAAGTTACCACGGAGACGAAGTTGGAGATTTTTAACCACTTCTGGGTTCCAAATAACATCAAATCCTGGTTCAGTTGTTTTTCCAACCGTGTATGAACCAGCATATCCCTTAACATCAAAGCTTGCGTAATATACGCTCGCGGTCAAATTTGCACCCATGTCTTTGAAGTTATAAGTTCCTACAACCTTCCATGCATCCGTTCCACTCATAAATTGGTGACGTGTAACCATACCTTGTGTGTACGCAGGCATTCCACCCCATGGCGTAATCGTTCCACCTTTAATGGTTGAAGCATCATCTGAACTGTTATGTGACATGGCACCGTATACATCAAAATTGCCAACTTTAGCACCTGCTTTAGCAGCGATAAAATCACTGTTTACTTCACCTGCATAATCATTTCCTATGTTATCTTCTTTGATATACTGTACACCAAAATATGGAGATATACCATTAACAGATAGCCCATAATTTGCTTCTGCATATATTGCATTCAAAATATTATTAGCATAATAGTCCCACAACTGAAGCTTTAGCCCTGGGATTCCCGAATAAATCGCCGCAGCAACACTTACGCCATTTGTATTTTGACCAATAGCGTATTCACCCATATTCGTAAATTTTCCTACCATGTTAGTCGCATTAGCAACCATACTATAGCCACCGGTTAATGCAAAATCCGCACCGCCATTATTATAGGCATTAGCAAACGTTCCAGCTGAAAATTTTGTTACGTGCGCCGCAACCAACGTCGTATCTTTAACATCGGTATTACTAAGAACATACGCTTCAAAAAGGTTTGGAAGCATACGAGCATCATCGCTACCCGCCATCGGAGTATCAAGTTTTTGACGTCCTACTTTAAATGTTGTATTCTCATATTTATATTGAAGATACGCTTCACCAAGGTAAGACTCATCATCACCATTCGGTCCAAACAATGTTGTGTCATTTTCTTTAGTTACTGAACTTTTATTGTCAAGTTTATTGGTAGTATAGAATGCAGTCCCAAAACTTAACCCGCTTAAAGAGCCAGTTTCATATTTAAGATAACCGCCAACGCTTAAACCATCACGGCTATACGTAGCAGTTGCATCATTGTAACCGTATGATCGATCAATATAGAAAGCACGGATTTGCCCACTAGCTTTCCCCTCTTTAAACATTCCTGCCAAATCATCGGCTGCCATAGCATTCATAACTAAAGCCGACGCCACAAGCGATAGAGATACTGTACCTCTCATTTTAACTCCTTGAACAAGTTTTTACAGTGTCATTATGAAAACGAAACGTAGCATGAACGTAGCAATCGCAAAATTAGAAAAATTTATCGTCAGAAAGTGTAGAAAGAGAGGTTTTGTGTGTAAAAAAGTAACGCTTTAGCTTTTTGGGATGTCGATCATGTAACCTATTGCACGAATATTTTGGATGAAGTCTTCTTTGAGTGATTTTTTGAGGCGGCTTACCTCAGCCCGTATCGTCGGGTTATCCACATATTCTTCGTCCCATACGTAGTTTCGAAACTGATCAAAATCGACTACACGTCCACGATTACGGGCTAAAAGGTCGATGATTTGAAGCTGTCGCTTGCTAAGAGGCTGTGTTACATTATCACACATCAAGGTTGAGGTAGATGCATCGTATCCGTAACTTTTTGAAAGACGAAGATGATTTTGAGGAGTGGCACAGCTCTGCATCACTTTATCGATACGGAGTGCGAGCTCTTTAAGATGAAACGGTTTTTTGAGATAATCATAGCACCCTAAATCATACGCCCGAGATATCCCCTCGATATCGACCAATGCGCTTATATAAATAGCAGGGGGACGAATTTTCAGAACATGAAGCTGTTCGAGAAGATCCAATCCATCGATTCCGGGAACATTTATATCCAATATCAGCAGATCAAATGTCTCTTTTTTAAGGGTTTCAAGAGCCTCTGCACCATCATAAAAGGTGGTAACACGATGTCCCGATGCGAGTAGATATTCATTGATCGCTTCACTCAGCATCTGTTCATCTTCAAGAAGAAGTATTTTCACCGTTACCCTTTTTAAAGTGATATTCGAAGTGGGTTAATTCATTGTCGGAGACAATGTTGATTTCCACTTCGTCCTCATCACAAATCGACTTAACCAAGCTAAGCCCCAATCCAAATCCATCCGTTTTTTTACGCTCACGATAGTATGCCTCGAAAATCTTTTGCGGTTCATGAATTTTTTGAGATTTACTCTCAACCCAAAATCGACACTCCCCAGTATCGCCCTCTACTCCAACACGAATCTCTTCACCGTTTTTAGTATATTTGATTGCATTGGTGAGATTATTATCGATTACCCTCTGAAGTTTGGTTTCATTAAACACTATCCAAGCGATAAATTCTGGCTTATGATACGTAAACGTGAGATTAGAAAACTGGGCAACCTCATCGAAAAATTCGAGCCGCTTTTGGACATATTCACCCAGATCAATCGCTTTTTTAGGATAGTCGATTTGATCCTTTTTAACCAAATAACTCAAATCATCGTAGATACTAAAGATATTTTTAACCGCAGCCTCGATCTTCGCCAAATAACGGTTACGTCCCTCGCTCATACTAAATAGCTCAATATTGGCCATAATCACTGAGAGAGGGGTATGGGTTTCATGGATTGCGTAACGGATAAACTGTTTATGCGATTCGAGCAGCCCTTGTGAAAAAGTTTGCTCCTCTTCGAGCGCATCATTTTTGATTTGAAGGGCCTGTGTTTTTGCCCGCACCCGCTCTTCCAATCCGACATTGAGTTGTTGGAGGGATTCTTTTTGCTCTTGGAGGGTTATTGCCATCTCATTCGCAAATCCCGCCATCCGCTTGAACTCGGAAAAATAGAGTTCATTGCGATCTATCGGCTCTGCCCTCTCCCGAGCTGACTCAAAAAAATCCGAAAATCGTTCCATATCCCGAGCAATCATACTGTTCACAATTTTGGAAATACCGAAAATAAATCCAAAGAGGATCAATGCCAACGTTGCTATTTCAACAATTACTTTGATGAGGCGTGTTTTAGGCAGATCTTGATAAGAAAGAGAACTGCTTAACGGAGCCCCTTTGATTATCTCCACACCGTTTTGCGCTGTTTTTAAAAAGTCTTTATATTCGTCATAGATGAGAAGAGAAGCGATAATAACGGTAAAAAAGAGGATAAATACAATCGTATAAAAGTTCAAGTCACGTAGTGAAATACTCGATAACCGACGTTGTAGCCACTCTTCCACTTTTGCACCATCTCCAAATTAAATTGCCTCATTATAACCCAATACTTCCGAATGGTTAAGATTGATCCACTATAATTTCAAAAATTTCCTTCAAGGATCAGACACATGTTCGGACGAAAAGAACTTAAAACTTACACGCCAACAGCCGAAGAGTTAGCAAGCTACCAATGGGCGAAAATGACCACTGCCAAAGGGGTTATGTGGATTAAACTCTACAATGACGAAACTCCTAACACGGTTGCCAACTTCGCGGCACTCGTAAACGACGGTTACTACAACGGTCTTAACTTTCACCGTGTAATTCCTGGATTTATGGCTCAGGGCGGTTGCCCTCACGGAACCGGTACAGGCGGTCCAGGATGGGCTATACCATGTGAAACTTCTCTTAACAAACACAAACATGTCAAAGGGACTCTCTCTATGGCACACGCGGGACCAAACACCGGAGGAAGCCAGTTCTTCATCTGTTTCGGCAGCACTCCACATCTTGACGGTGTTCACACGGTTTTCGGTGGAATCGAAGCGGATGATAAAGATTCAATGGCAGTTCTTGATTCTATCGCTATGCGTGACACTATCGAAAGCGTTGAAATCCTAGCTTCTCGCGACTAATTTATGCTCGTCCACATCTGCTGTAGCGTTGATTCTCATTTCTTTATCGAAAAGCTACAACAGGAATACCCCGATGAAAAACTCATCGGGTTCTTCTATGACCCCAATATCCACCCTTACAGCGAATACCGTCTCCGACTTTTAGATGTTGAACGCAGCTGTCAGAAACTGGGAATTGAGCTGATAGAGGGCGAATACGATTTTGAAAACTGGATGGACGCCGTACGCGGTTTAGAAAAAGAGCCTGAAAAAGGATCACGCTGTGAGGTGTGCTTCGACCGTCGTTTCGAAGTAAGCGCCCACAAAGCGATTGAACTGGGTGAGTCCACCATGACCACCACCCTCCTCGTCAGCCCCAAAAAATCCCAAGAACAGCTCATCCGTAGCGGCGAAGCATTCGAAGCCTCACACGGCATTAAATTTATCCCGTTTGACTATCGTAAAAACAACGGAACCGCCGATCAGGGACGGGTTGCCAAAGAACACCAACTTTACCGTCAAGACTATTGCGGCTGTCTCTATGGTCTAAGTATGCAGCGTGATCAACAGCATAGATTGATGGACGAAATGTTCTCCCCTGTTTCAAAACAGATTCTCCCCGCCTCTATCGAAGAGAGGCTGGAACTCTACACCCGCCGTAATGAACTCGAAGATCAAGGCATCCCCTATCGCATCCTCAAAGAGCGGTTTTACAATTACCGTCTGATGCGTGCCTCGGTAAAAATTGCCGGAGACGTGATCCCTTCCTATCCCCTCTTCTATTCGACCATCAACCGCCCCTCCACCGAAGGAAAAATCGATTTTGAGATCGACGGGCAGTTTTTCCTCAACCGAGAAGAGGTACGCTTTATCACCCTCGATACCTTCAACACCCTCACCACCTCATCGTATAAAAATACAAAAGAGTTAATGTTTAACGCACCCTCTGTCGAAACTGAGATAGCTTTACGCACACAACTAGCCGATAGCCCGTTTAACACCTCAGCGATCATCATAGTCGATACGATCCCCACTGAAAAAATATCTCTTTTGCTAGAGACGAAAACGTATGAGGATACAAAGGAAAATATCATCCAGATTTAAAAGTCATACTATTCGCCTCTTTTTTAACCACCCTTAGCACGAACCTTGCACTATAATATCTTTATGGAAACACTATTACTCTCAATCTTTTTAACCGTTGCCATCGCGACGGTGCTCAACATCATCCTAAAGCGATTCGGGATATCTCATATCATCGGCTATATCGCGACGGGGACAATCGTTAGTACCCTTTTCGGATTCAACGGCTCGGCGAATGATTCGCTTGATTTTATCGGGGAGTTTGGTATCGTCTTTTTGATGTTTACTATCGGACTAGAGCTGAGTTTGGAAAAAATCAAAAAAATGAAAGAGATTCTCCTCACCAACGGCGCATTGCAAGTGCTTCTGAGTGTTGTCGTGATCTTTTTACTCTCTCACTATCTATTTCATCTCAATTTCAATACCTCCCTCATCATCTCACTGGCGTTTTCCCTATCCTCCACCGCTATCGTGCTCACCTATCTCAAAGAGTCCAAAGACATCCATACCCCCTATGGGCAAAAATCGATGGGAATTTTGATTTTCCAAGACCTCGCCGTTATCCCGATTCTTTTGCTTATCACCTTTTTGTCCAACGACACCCTCTCACTGGGTGAAGTATTGATCAAAACGGTTCTTTCCGCCCTCTTCGTCGTCGTCTTTATGTTTACGATAGGGGATAAAATCGTTAATGCTCTCTTGCAGTTTTCGGCTAAAACGGAACTCGAAGAGCTCTTTTTAGGCTCGGTTTTTTCCATCCTCATCGGAACTTCACTGCTCGCGCACAGTATGGGATTTACCTACTCACTGGGAGCCTTTATCGCGGGGATGATTATCGCCGACACCCGCTATAACGTCAAAGTCGAATCCGATATTTCCACCTACAAAGACCTCCTACTGGGGGCTTTTTTCTTCGGGGTGGGGACAAAGATCGATATGTTCTATTTTGCCCAAAACATCCATATTATCATTTTTGTTTTTGCCTTTGCTATGCTCTTTAAAGCGCTCGTCATCTACGCGATTATACGACGTAACTCCGATAAAAATACCTCAGCGAAAACCGCCCTCTCCCTCGCGCAAATCGGGG
>NZ_JAFLKV010000089.1:0-6501 GCF_019163035.1 Sulfuricurvum sp. | reverse complement strand
AACTCCGATAAAAATACCTCAGCGAAAACCGCCCTCTCCCTCGCGCAAATCGGGGAGTTCTCCTTTGCCATTTTTGCTTTGGCGGGAGCGCAAAAACTGATCAGTGAAGAGATGGCGAGCTTTTTGATTTTGGTGAGTGTCATCTCGATGATTCTCACCCCGTTTATTATCGGAAACATCTATAAACTCTCGTCATATTTTGAGAAAGAGTTTTATGAGTCCGACGTCATCACCCCCATTTCTCGACAAGATCACATTATCGTTGCAGGGTTTGCGATGCTGGGGAAAATTGTTGCCGCATCACTGCAATCCAAGGGTGCCAATTTCATTATCATCTCTGACAACCTAAAACACGTTTTACATGCGAGAAAACTAGGTTACATGGCATACTTCGGGCACTTAAACAAACTTCCCGTTTTAGAATCGTTGATGGTCAAAGAGGCGAAGGCAATCATCATCACCATGAGCAGTGAACAAAACCGCCGTCTCATCAGCGAAGCGATACTCGGCTACACTAAAGAGGCAAATATTATTGTCAAAATTGACAGTGTCGAAGAGCGAAAAAGTATGCGAGATTTGCCGGAATTGGAGTTTGTGGATGCGAGCTTTGAGGTGGCAGATTTGCTAGTTCAACGCGCCTTTAAAAAGTAGTTTTCAGCGGTTAAAAACACTATTATACTTTATTAACCGTTTTTGCGGTAAAATTGGGGGATTTTTTACCCAAGGTGTTCACAAATATGATAGATGTCGTTCAAATTCAAAAAATTTTACCTCACCGTTACCCTTTTCTCCTTGTTGATCGCGTTACTGCAATTACTCCGAATGAGTCACTAATCGGTTATAAAAACGTCACTATCGGCGAACAAATTTTCGAGGGCCATTTCCCGGGTCATCCGATCTATCCGGGTGTTATGATTTTGGAGGGGATGGCGCAAGCTGGCGGTATCTTGGCATTTCAAAGTATGGATATGACCGAAGAGGAAGCATCTCACAAAGTAGTCTACTTTATGAGTATCGACGGTGCAAAATTCCGCGCCCCTGTCCGTCCGGGAGATCGATTAGAATACCGTATGACTGTGGTAAAACACAAAGGATCGATTTGGGTATTAGAGGGGAAAGCGTATGTCGATGACACCCTCGTCTCCGAAGCCGAACTCAAAGCCATGATCGTTGACAAGTAAGCGAGAGAGAATGAGCAATATATCTCCATTAGCATTCATCGAAGAGGGCGCCATTATCGGTGAGGATGTCGAAATCGGACCGTTTTGCTTTATCTCAGGAAAAGCCAAAATCGGACGTGGGACAAAAATTGCCGCCAGTACGTGCATCTATGGAAACACCACCATCGGTGAAGATAACGATATTTTTTCCCATGCCGTTTTAGGCTCTATACCGCAAGATTTGAAATACGACGGGGAAGAGGTCGAACTCATCATCGGGGATCGCAATAAAATCCGTGAATTCACCCTTTTTAATCCGGGGACTGCGGGCGGCGGCGGCAAAACCATTGTCGGAAACGATAATCTTTTCATGGGTTACGTCCATTTGGGTCACGATGTCATCATCGGAGATCACTGTATCCTCGCCAATGCCGCAACACTAGCAGGACACGTCGAGATGGGGAACTACGCCGTTATCGGCGGGATGACACCCGTGCATCAATTTGTCAAAATCGGTGATTACGCCATGATCGCGGGAGCTTCGGCACTTTCGCAAGATGTCCCTCCTTATTGTCTCGCAGAGGGGAATCGAGCGGTATTGCGCGGGCTCAATCTCAACGGTTTGCGCCGTCATGTCGAGCGGAGCGATATCGATGCTCTCAGATCAGCCTATCGTGAGCTTTTCGAATCGGGAAAACCGCTCCAAGAGCAAGCAGCTGCTTTGCTTGAAGAATCATCGAGTGAGTTAGTTAAAAATCTCTG
Organism: Sulfuricurvum sp.; assembly: GCF_019163035.1. Lineage (GTDB taxonomy): Bacteria > Campylobacterota > Campylobacteria > Campylobacterales > Sulfurimonadaceae > Sulfuricurvum. The sequence continues at coordinate 4,579 of NZ_JAFLKV010000089.1, read as the reverse complement.
CACCTTTATTGTCAACACAAAACGGGGTATCCCGTATGAAAGGAATCAATCATGATTCATCGCCATTGTAGTTTCTGTGACGCTCAGGAGAGCGATCACAACCCACTCATTGCTGGAAATAATGTTTATATTTGCAAAAATTGTGTTTTTTCTGCCTATAAAATCATGTTTGGTGATGCAGAAGGTGAAAGCACCTCGACACAAGAGCATAAAAATACAGAGCTATTAACGCCTAAAGAACTTAACACCTTTTTAGGACAATACATTATCGGTCAGCAACGCTCACGTAAACTTTTATCCGTTGCCGTATACAACCATTACAAACGTATTTTTAAACATACCCTTGTTGAAGATGAGACCGAAATCGCCAAATCCAATGTCCTCCTCATCGGACCGACCGGAAGCGGTAAAACATTGATGGCACAAACCATTGCACGCGTCCTCAATGTCCCTATCGCGATTGCTGATGCTACCAGTCTTACCGAAGCGGGATACGTCGGAGAAGATGTCGAAAACATCCTCACCAAACTTCTCCAAGCGGCAGATGGGGATGTAGAGCGAGCACAGCAGGGGATTGTCTTTATCGATGAGATCGATAAAATTTCCCGCATGTCTGAGAACCGTTCTATTACCCGTGACGTATCGGGTGAAGGGGTTCAACAAGCGCTTCTCAAAATTATCGAAGGTGCCGTTGTCAACATCCCTCCCAAGGGTGGGCGTAAACACCCTAACCAAGATTTCATCCAAATCGATACTTCCGGTATCCTTTTTATCTGCGGCGGAGCATTTGACGGGCTGGGACAAATTTTGGAGCGTAAAAAAGGGTCCAACATCATGGGCTTCGGTCAAGACAAACGAAGCACTACCGATATCGATGACAGTTTCGAGAATGTCGAACCGGATGATTTAGTGAGCTACGGTCTCATCCCTGAGCTCATCGGTCGCTTGCCGATCATCGCTTCCCTCAACAAAATCACTGAAGAGGAGATGGTTCGTATCTTGACAGAGCCGAAGAACTCTTTGGTAAAACAATACACCAAACTCTTTGCTATCGATAACGTTGAACTCAGCTTTGAAAAAGAGGCACTCAACGCGATTGCGGCAAAAGCATTAGCACGTAAAACAGGAGCACGGGGACTCCGCGCTATTATGGAAGAGACGATGGGCGAAACCATGTACGAGCTTCCTGAATACAGCGGATATGAAGTACTCATTACCAAAGAGGTTGTAGAAGAGAGTATCGCCCCTGTCTACATTAAAAAATCAACTCAAAAAAGCGCATAGGAGAATCAATGCTATTTAATAAACTTATCGGAATGTTCTCGAACGATCTCTCTATCGACTTGGGAACCGCAAATACCCTCGTTATTTCAAAAGGGAGAGGTATCATCATCAATGAGCCCTCTGTCGTAGCGGTAAAAACAGAAAAATACGGTCAACAGCGCGTTCTTGCCGTAGGTCGCGAAGCCAAAGAGATGGTCGGTAAAACACCGGGGAATATCAAAGCGATCCGCCCTATGCGTGACGGCGTTATCGCCGACTTTGATATGACGGAAAAAATGATCCGTAAATTTATCGAAAAAGCGCACGGACGTACAACCCTTATCAGCCCACGTATTATCATCTGTATTCCATACGGTCTTACGCAGGTAGAGCGTAAAGCGGTTCGTGAATCGGCTATGAGTGCGGGAGCGCGTGAAGTGTATTTGATCGATGAGCCTATGGCGGCGGCAATCGGTGCGGGAATCGATATCCGTGAACCGAAAGGGAATATCATCGTTGACATCGGCGGCGGTACCACTGAAATCGGTGTTATCTCTTTGGGCGGACTCGTATTGTGTAACTCTATCCGTGTTGCAGGGGATAAAATCGACCGTGCCATCATGGATTACGTTAAACGCAAATACAATCTCTTGATCGGTGAGCGTATCGCCGAAGATATCAAAATCAATATCGGTACGGCGATGCCATTAGCCCAAGAACTTAAAATGATCATCAACGGGCGTGACCAAGTCGAAGGTCTCCTCACTTCGATTGAACTCTCCAGTGAAGATGCTCGTGAAGCGATGCGTGAACCGCTCAAAGAGATCCTTGAAGCATTGCGTGACGTACTCGAAAACATGCCGCCGGATTTGGCAGGTGATATCGTAAATAACGGTGTTATCCTCACCGGAGGCGGAGCACTCATCCGTCAACTCGATAAATATATCTCTGAAACGATCAAAATTCCGGTTTACGTTGCCGATGAGCCGCTTTTGTGTGTTGCACGCGGAACCGGACGCGCATTAGAAGAGATCGATCAACTCCACGAACTCTTCGATAATGAATAAACATACGCTAACCATCGCCGCTCTACTCTCCATTTTCGTGGGGGGAGCGCTCTACTTTACCAATTTTCTCCAATCTCCCCTTTTGCACCTTACTCATTCGGTAAAATCATCTTATATTGATAGTATTGAGAGAATTCAACACGCTGTTGAAGAACATTTTAATCAACAAGCAACTATTATCGATCTACGGGATAAAAATCGTTATTATGAAAAAGAGCTCTTAAATCTTCATCAAATAGCTGATGAATATAAAAAATTACTGCTAGAACAAAACAGCACACTCCAAACAACACCTCATACCGAGTTAGTACGCACCCTCTCGTATGTCCGCTTCGGTGATCCGCACCGTGTATGGATTGAGATGGAAAATTTTGATCCCAAACGAGTATACGGTCTCCTCTATCGTGGCTATGCGGCAGGGATTGTCGTCGGTAAGGGATCTCAACCCTTAGCCCTCTTAAACGGTGATGTAAAAAGTACCTATGCGGTTAGTGTAGGAGCGACACTCGCACCGGGGATTGTACGGGGAAACAATGCGAGACGATTGATTGTTGAGTTTATCCCGACATGGATCCCTATTTCAGTTGGCGATGAAGTGCTCACCTCTGGACTTGATCGTATCTTTATGGCGGGCTTAAAAGTGGGGAAAGTCATCTCCATTACAAAAGCCAGCGGCTATCAAAGTGCCGTCATCGAACCTTATTTTTACGGTAAAAGTCCCGCCTATTTTCATGTAATTACCCAAATAAGATAACCTCTCCTCCGCACTTGTAATCGGATTTTAAGTGCTTCTCGTCTATAATAATAAAATTTTTATGACGAGGGGTCTCAATGCCAAAACGCGACGACATCAAAACGATATTACTCATCGGATCAGGCCCGATCGTCATCGGTCAAGCCTGTGAATTTGACTATTCAGGGACACAAGCGGTCAAGACGCTCAAAGAACTTGGCTACCGCGTAGTTTTGATCAACTCGAATCCGGCAACGATTATGACCGACCCTGAATTTGCCGATCGTACCTACATCGAACCTATCAAACCTGAGATCATTGCTGAAATCATCAAAAAAGAGAAAGTTGACGCCATCCTTCCGACGATGGGTGGACAAACGGCTCTCAATGCGGCGATGAAAATGCACGAGCTCGGGATGTTAGAGGGGATCGAATTCCTCGGTGCTAACCCAAGTGCCATCAAAAAAGGGGAAGATCGCCAAGCATTCAAAGAGTGTATGGTTAAAATCGGAATGGACTTGCCGATTTCCCGTTATGCTTATAACATGGAAGAAGCGATAGCGGCTGCCGAAGCAATCGGTTTTCCGATCATCATCCGTGCGTCGTACACTCTCGCCGGTGGCGGAAGCGGTGTTGCATACAATATCGATGAATTCAAAATGCTCGCTCAACGCGGACTCGATGAGTCTCCAATCACCGAAATCTTGATCGAAGAATCTCTTCTTGGATGGAAAGAATACGAGATGGAGGTTATCCGAGATCGCAACGATAACTGTATTATCGTCTGTTCCATCGAAAACTTCGACCCTATGGGTGTCCATACGGGTGACTCGATCACGATTGCCCCTGCCCTAACCTTGACCGACAAAGAGTATCAACGTATGCGTGATGCATCGTTTGCTATTTTACGTGAAATCGGCGTTGACACGGGGGGATCAAACGTACAGTTTTCCGTCAACCCTGAAACAGGACGTATGATTGTTATCGAGATGAATCCGCGCGTATCACGTTCATCCGCACTCGCATCCAAAGCTACCGGCTATCCAATTGCCAAGGTCGCAACCCTTCTCGCGGTCGGATTTACCCTCGATGAGATTACCAATGACATTACGGGAACGCCAGCGGCGTTTGAACCGGTTATCGACTATATCGTCACTAAAGTACCGCGCTTTACGTTTGAGAAATTCCCCGAAGCAGAGTCGACCCTCACCACTAGTATGAAATCGGTCGGTGAAGCGATGGCAATCGGACGAACGTTCAAAGAGTCGGTTCAAAAAGCCCTCTGCTCACTGGAAACAGGACTAAGCGGTTTCGATCCAATCGAGGGTGATTTAGAGTTTGTTAAACACGAAATCCGCCGCCCGAATGCAGAGCGTATCCTCTACGTAGGACAAGGTTTCCGTATGGGACTATCCAAAGAGGAGATATTTGATCTCTCTAAAATCGATCCATGGTTCCTAACCCAAATCGAAGAGATCATTGCCCAAGAAAAACTGATCACAACGGCAACCCTCAC
>NZ_JAFLKV010000096.1:1988-17069 GCF_019163035.1 Sulfuricurvum sp. | reverse complement strand
TTGAACCTGCGACAACCCCGTTATGAGCGGGGGGCTCTAACCACTGAACTATTGACCCGTTTTGTGGAGCGCCATTATAAACGCTCTATCATTAGACGAAGCTTTTTTTACCCGTGTCCCCATACAAATATCGGAAACGATACGCTAAAAGGTTCTCCAAAATCGCCAAAATGACCATAAAGTTGACGAAACTACTCCCTCCGTAGCTGAACATGGGGAGCGGAACCCCGACGACGGGGGCAACTCCTATCGTCATGGCGATATTAACAGCCATATAGATGAAAAAGAGGAGCGATAATCCCCCTGCGACCACTTTTATATAGTAGTCCTCCGTCCAAAAGGCGATAATTAGCAAGTGAACGATTAGTGCGGCATAGAGGGTGATAAGTAAAAATGCCCCGAAAAATCCGAATCGCTCCACCACGTAGGCGAAAATAAAGTCACTGGAGGCGATAGGGAGAAACTTCATCTGTGTTTGGGTAGCATCTTCTTTATTTTTACCGAAAAAGCCTCCCGAACCGACGGCGATAATCGACTGCTCGACATGATAACTCGGTTTTTCGCCCACGAAATCGGTCAAACGCTGTTTTTGATAATCATGCAGTTGAGTATAAATGAGAGGCAACGAGATCACAAAGGTTGCGATCAAACCGATCCAGATTTTCCAATGCACTCCGACAATAAATAAAATCCCATACCCCAGCATCACCAAAACAGTAGCGGTACCCAAGTCGGGTTCTTTGGCAATCAAAAAAAACGGCATCAGGATAAAAAAGGAGAGTTTCATGAATTGTTTGAATCCATACCCATTACGCGGAGGAGGATTACGACTGATAAGGTAGGCGAGCATCAACACAAATGCGGGCTTGAGAAGCTCTGAGGGCTGTAGGGTAAAATGGATAAAGGGGATCTCAATCCATCGCTTTGCCCCCAATCTACTGTGTCCGACAAATTCAACCGCAATAAGGAGCAATATACTCGTCCAATAGGCGATAGGGATCATCCAGAGGAGCCGTCGAATAGGGAGGAGAAAAAGGGTAATAAAGACACCAATCCCGACAAAAACATAAACAGTATGCTTTTGACCGAGAGTCGGATGAATCTCGTAAATGAGCCAACCTGAAGTGAAGATGAGCGGAATCAGTAAGATAACCGTGATGAAATCAAAGTGTGTTAAAATTCGGCGATCAATATTGAACACTACGGTCCTTCATTAATTTTTGCTAATTGTAGCACAGCGGACTTATAACATTTTAAACGATTTAAATACGATACAAAAAGGCACCCAGTTTTGACACACGAAGAATCCCAGTTCACGACCGAAGAAGCAATCCGTTTAGATGTTTTTTTAACACAACAGTTAGGTCAGACGCGTAACCAGATTACCCAGCTCATCGAGCAAAACTGCGTCACCGTAGATGGGAAAGCGACCGCGAAATCGGGACTCAAACTCAAACCAACTCAGAAAGTCACCATCCGCTTTCCTGAACAAAAATCAACTCCCGCGTTGAAGATTGATTTTGATGTCGAAATTTTATTTGAAGATGATGATATCCTCGTTATCAATAAACCCAGTTCCCTCACCGTCCACCCTGCACCCAGTGTGAAAGAGCCAACTCTCGTCGATTGGCTTAAACACAAAGGGATTGCCCTCTCAACCCTCAGCGGTGAAGAGCGTCACGGAATCGTCCATCGGCTCGATCGAGGGACGAGCGGTGCAATGGTGATCGCTAAAAACAACGAAGCCCATGAAGCCCTCTCTCTTCAGTTGCAGGACAAAACGATGGGACGCTATTACCTCGCAATCATCACCCCCATAATGAAAGAGGAAATCACCGTTATCGACCGCCCCATCGGACGAAGCACCCATAACCGACTCAAAATGGCAATCAGTGAGAGCGGTAAAAATGCCAAAACGGCATTCGCCAAACTTCTCATGAGTCATGATGAGAGTGAAGAGTTGATCGCGTGTAAACTTTACACCGGACGAACCCATCAGATACGGGTTCATTTGGAGTCCATCAGCCGCCATATTATTGGAGATCATCTTTACGGAACCTCGGCAAAAAGCGATAAAATGGAACGTATCTTGCTTCATGCTTACAACCTCTATTTCACCCATCCGACCACCCAAAAGCGGGTAAACTTTACGGCTCCATTAGGAACTGTGGTGGAAGACTATTTACAAAAACATTTTGATTCAAAGGAATTGCATGAAATCATCGATCCGCTACGCATTGAGCGCCTCTTTAGCCCTGAGTCTCTTTAGCGGCTGTGCTCCTCAGCCCGCTCCGCAAAAAACCGTTACGATTGATTCGACCCTTCCTACCCCATCGTTAAACGGGTTTATTGCCGACATCACTTCCATCGCATTTGAGTGGAAACCGCTCGAAGATCAAAGAGTGAGCGGGTATTATATTTACCGTAACACACCGGGTGCAGAGGATCAAAAGCTTCAGCGTATCGCGACCATCGATAGCCGATTTGCAACCCATTTTGTCGACAGCGACCTCAAACCTGCAAGCGAGTACCAATACCGCTTTTCTGCCATTACTAAAAATGGAACCGAATCGGTTGCCAGTGAAACAATGCTCGTCGCTACCCAGCCGATGATCGCACCAGTGAGCTTTTTCCAAGCGGTCGGCAATATGCCCCGCAGTGCTAAACTCCTCTGGCGTCCGCACCCGAACGGCAAAATCAACGGCTATATTATCGAACGCCAAGACGCAACCGATCAAAAATGGAATGCTATCGCCACCATTACCGGGCGCTTGAATGCCGAATTTATCGATCACGAACTAAAAGATAGCCAAGTATACCACTACCGTATCAAAGCAACAACTTTTGACAAACTCACCACCGAAGCGAGCGAAATGAGCAAAGTGATTACCAAACCGCTACCTCCGGAGATCCGAAACATCACTTCGACCAACGATTTACCTCGTGCCATCAAACTGGGGTGGGAAGCGAGCAATATCACCGATTTGAGCCACTACAACCTCTATCGTTCATCCACTCCGAACGGATCATTTGAGTATCATGTCAAACTCGAAACAACAACGTTTACCGACAATATTACCGAAGACGGAAAATTTTACTTTTACAAAATAACTGCGGTGGATAAAGACGGTTTAGAGAGTCTCCTCTCCTCCGTTGCAACACAAGGCTCAACCCTCTCAAAACCGCAAACTCCAATCGCCTATGAGGGGAAAATAGTCAATAAAGCGGTAGACCTACAATGGAAAAACAGCGATCCTCGAACCGTCTCTTATACGGTTGTGAAAACGACCAAAACGAGCTGGATCACCCGTGAGAGCATCGATATCAACAATATCACAGCGACAACCTTCCATGATGGTGATATCAAAGCCGATACCGGATATTTATATCAAATTCTAAGTGTCGACAAAAACGGTATTCGTTCACTCCCTACCGAAGCCATTGAACTCAGCTACGAGGCAAAATAGAGAATGCCACATTTAAACCTCGAATCGTTTAACTCCCTTAGCTTGCCGACGCAATGCGATGATGTGGAGTTTCTTTTTCAAGCGAATTACAAAAACCCTGATGAGGGGGCGCTAATCGCTACTCGGTACAAAGGGCGCGAATTTTTTATCGTCTATAAAAACGGAGTAAAAAAACTCCTAAAAAGCGATAAAGTGACCCGTCCCTCCCCCAACTTTATCCTCAAACACGCCCTATTAGCCTACGCAAAGTGCTCAAATTCTCCGATCCTCGATTCTAACGTCGATAACGCCCCTGAGAATACCCATCTCAAAACCCATGATGCACTAAAAACAATCTCTTATTTCGCCGAAAATTTCCCGCGTGATCGTGAAGTTCGGATTGAAATCGGATTTGGTTCAGCTCGCCACCTCCTCCACCAAGCATCTGTCAACCCTGATGTACTGTTTATCGGTCTTGAGATACACAAACCCTCTATCGAACAGGCGCTTAAACAGATTGTCATCCAAAATCTGAACAACATTATGATCCTCGATTACGATGCGAGACTCTTTTTGGAGTTCGTCCCCTCAAACATCGTCGGGAAAATATACGTCCATTTTCCCGTGCCATGGGATAAAAAACCGCACCGCCGTGTCATCTCCGAACCGTTTCTCAAAGAATCAGAACGTGCGTTGCGTATCGGAGGGACTCTGGAACTGCGTACTGATAGCGAAAACTACTACCGCTTCGCGCTTGAGACCTTCAGTTCGCCGCGCCAAAGCCGTTTTGATGTTCGAAAAAACCAAGAGATCGCCATCGTGAGCAAATATGAAGATCGCTGGAAAAAAATGGAGAAAAATATCTACGATGTCACCTTTACCTGTGATATAGAATCTCCCGAACCGGATATGGAAAGCACTTTTTCATTCTCTAAAACCCCGATCAATAGCGATGCAGTCGATAGCCTCTCTAGGGAAACCTACAAACGCGATTGGGGATTTATCCACGTTGAGCGTATTTACAGCGTCGGTGAACACGGAGCAATGATCCGTCTGGCAATGGGGAGTTTTGACCGCCCTGAGAGTACGTATATTCTCATCGAAAACGCTACAGCCCGTTATTACCCTACTCTCCCCGTTCGCACGAGTGCGAACCTCAAAGCCCACATCTTATTAGACGAGCTATTACATGGATAAAGTCATTATCGCCGAAAACCTATCGCTCTCTTACAAAGAGTTCGAAACCATCATCTCCAAGGCCTCTTTTTCGATTGATGCAGGAACCTTTGTCTTTATCACAGGTGCCAGCGGAAGTGGAAAATCAACCCTCCTAAAATCATTTTACGGTGCCATAGAACCCCGTGCGGGAGCCCTCATGGTTGGAGGAGTCAAAATGAGCCGTATTAGTACCTCTAAGCTCAATTTTCTACGCCGCAATATCGGTATTGTCTTCCAAGACTACAAATTGATCAAAGAGTGGACGATTGAGAAAAATGTAATGCTCCCCCTCATCATCTCCGGCTACACCAAAGAGGTGAGCGGACCTCAGGTGCAAAAACTACTCGGTCATGTCAAACTCATCCACCAAGCGGGAAAATACCCTCCCGAACTTTCCGGTGGGGAACAACAACGTGTTGCAATGGCACGAGCGCTCGCCCATAATCCTATTTTGATTCTAGCGGATGAGCCGACCGGAAATTTGGATGAATATTCATCACAGGTAATCTGGAATCTGTTGGAGGGGGCAAATACACAACTCAAAACAACCATCGTTGTAGTAACCCATCATATCCCGAACACCATCACCATACCATATAAACATTTTCATATCGAGATGGGGAATATCCATGAAATCTCTTAAAAATCATATTTCACTCATCGTTGCCCTTTTTACCGTATTATTTTCGGTTCAAATCTATGTTGCCGTTGATCGCACCATTGATGCCTATGAAAATCGTCTTAAAAATGACTACTCGATCATCGTCGTTTCCAATAAATCCCTCACTCCGGTTGAGTTCAAAGCGATGGATTCCATCATCGAACGAAGCGAACCGATTGCTACCGATCAGGTCTTAGAGCGACTCAAAGGGGAGATGTCACCCAAAAATCTTGAATTGCTCAAGCTCACTCTTCCGAAGTTTTATCGTCTATATCTCAGCCGTTTTCCGACCCCTGCTGAAATTTCAAAACTTCAAAACAGGCTCCAAAAAAATTCATCCATCGAACGAGTTGAGGGGTATGCACAAACCCATGATACGGTCTATAAACTTATGCTCTTGTTTAAAGATGTCGTACAGGTATTCTCTATCGCCATCGCAGCTGTTACGTCATTGCTGATCCTCAAAGAGATGCGTTTATGGCAATTTCAACATGCTGATAGGATGTCCATCATGGCACTTTTTGGTGCACCTGTGTGGCTCCGTTCCGCCGTGCTGTTTCGTCTTGCCATCGTTGATGCGATTATTGCAACAGTTGTATTGTGTCTCGCATTTTTAATGATCGAACAATACGGTTGGATGGATATATTGCTCCGCACCGTAGGTATCACAATCGATTTGTTTGATTTTCTCCATGATGGGGTACGCTCACTTATTATTGCCCTGAGCGTTTCTATCGTGTTAACCTTTACGATTGTTATCGGAAATGACGAAGAGGAATAGATGCGCACTCCCCTCTCCCTGATTCTCATTTCACTCCTTTCGGCATCGCTCTACGGTGCCAAAATAGATGAAAAAATCCAAAATACTTCAAAACAGCTAACCCAAACCAAACAAACTTTTTCAAGTTTGAATGCCAAACTCGAAGCAACCGCCTCCAAAATTATGCAACAACGTCAAATCGTCGGAACACAGCAAGAGAGAATCAATACTCTCGTGGATGAGCTACGATCCAAAGAAAACGTCTATCAATCGAACAAATCAACACTCAAAGGGCTCGAAACACAACAAGCGATGTTGATAAAAACCCAAAATGAAATCGAGCAGCGTCTCGTCTTTGCCATCGCACGCAATACCTCCATTTCACTCCTCATTAACGATGATCGAGCCAAAGAAGCAGATGCTATTATCACCGAAGAGGCACTAAAACTTCACCTAAAACAGATTCAGCAAAATATCAAAGACCTTAATGCCGTTTTTGTTGCCAATGCCGATAAAATCTCAGGTCTCTCTTCTCAGACGACTGTACTCAAACAATCGATTTCCGTTATCGATCAACAAAAGAACAAAGTATTAGAAACCAAAAAAGAGAATGAAAAGGCGATAGCACAGCTAGAACAAGAGAAAAATCTCTACAAAAAATCGTTAGAGAAAATCCTCAATCAGCAACGTTCACTCCAAAATACCCTCGCCAGCCTCAATATTATCAAGCAACAGGCACTAAAACCTAAAAAAGCTCCTCCGCCATTAGTAGCTCACAAACCCGGCTCCAAGCCGGTACCGGAAGATGTCAAACAAGCTGTGGCACAATACAGCCCATCCAATGTCGCCGGATATTCGGGAGAGCGTACCATCGCACCACTGGATGGATATATCGTAACCAAACGGTTTGGTCCCTACACCGATCCGATTTACGGTATCAAAATCTTTAATGACTCGGTTTCACTCCGACCTACAGAAGCCGATGCCAAAGTCAAATCGGTACTCAACGGAAAAGTTATCTTGGCAAAACCGACCGCGATGCTAGAAAATGTCGTAATTATCGAACATGATAACGGTCTGCATACCATCTATGCCCATTTAGATAAAATTGCCCCTACAGTAGAAGTAGGGAAACGTCTTAAACAAGGTTCAATTATAGGAAGAGTAGGAAAAGAGTTGATGTTTCAAGTAACTCAGCGCAACGCCCACATCGATCCGATGCAAATGATTCGCTAAAACGCGGATTATTAAAACGGCCAGACAGCCCCAACCATCTTGCTCGCCCATCCTTGCTGAGTTGAACGATCAACATCCCCTTCATTTGCATAGAGGATTTTGGCATCAGACACTTTGGCCGAGTTGATTTGGTTATTTTGATCGATATCATACGGTCGTATTACCCCGCTGAGTTGCATGATTTGCTTTTGATCATCCACCATTATTTCACGACGTCCCGTGATAAAGTAGTTGCCGTTTGACATCACCTTAACAATACGAGCTGATACTGTTGTTGTAAATGAGGCATTTTTAGTCGCGCTTCCTGATCCGGCATAGTTTGAAGTAGAGCCGCCGCTAAAGCCGATATTCGCTAAACCGTTCAATTTCCCTACAGCTGAATCGACGGCTGAATTTTGTCCGGTTGAACTAAATAATCCACCGTTTAATCCCATAGTATCAGCTTCACTAAGGGCTTTCTTTCCAACATTGGAGCTGCTAGCGCTTTCAGATATCACTACCGTTACGATATCATTAACATGCATCGCTTTATGGTCGGAGAAGAGCGGACTATCCCCTTGACCAAAAAGACTTCCACGAGCGACGAAGCTGTTCTCTTCTTCGCGTGATGGCATCTCTTCGACATATTTAGGGGGGGTAAAGGTTATTTCAGGCTCAGTAAGGCGTGCATTACAACCACTTAGTAATAACGATGCCGAAAGTATCGATAAGGTGAGTTGTAGGCGCATTATTCCATCCGAGTCATATTTAGCTATAATAAGCAAAAATAGTTCCAAGGGGCAGATATATGAGTTTAAAAGAACAGATCAGTAATGACATTAAAACAGCGATGAAAGAGAAAAATGCTCCACTGCGGGATGCTCTACGACTTTTGAGCAGTGCTATGAAACAGATCGAAGTGGATGAGCGCAAAGAACTCAGTGATGAGGACATCATCAAAATCATCCAAAAGCAAGTTAAACAACGTAATGACGCGATGAGCCAATACCGCGATGCAGGACGTGAAGATTTATATGAAAAAGAGGCTTCCGAAGCCGCTATTTTCGAAACTTACTTGCCATCACAACTAAGCGATGAAGAATTAAAATCAGCCATTGCTGCGATTATCTCCGAAACAGGAGCTGAGAGTATGAAAGATATCGGTCGTGTTATGGGAGCGGCTTCCAAAACCCTTGGCGCTGAAGCGGACGGCAAACGGATCAACGAGTGTGCTAAAGCTCTTTTGAGCTAAGCAACTTTAGAGTTGGTGGGGGCGACCGAGATGGAACCCCTGCGCATAATCGACACCGATCTCTTTGAGAATAGCAAGTGTCTCTACATCTTCCACATACTCCGCAATTGTTTGTTTACCAAACTCTTTCGCAATTTGATGAATATGTTTTACAAAGATTCGGTCCTTTTCATTAACTGCAATGTTTTTAACAAATTCACCGTCAATTTTGACAAAATCGGTATCGAAATATTTGAGATAAACAAACGATGAAAAGCCTGAACCGAAATCATCCAATGCAAAGCTGATACCGTGGTTTTTAAGCTCTTCGATTATACTCATCAAGCCGTTTACATTATGAATCGCTTCTCGTTCCAAAATTTCAATCGTAATTCCCGTATTTCCGATATGATGAGGGCTTTTCGCATAATGAGCTTCAATAACATCAACATAATTATCCCCAAAGAGACTTTTTGTGGATAGGTTAAAGAAGAAACGTTTATCCCACAATCCCCTCTCCTTACGTGCTGCCAACCCTTTTGTTAGTATAATCTGATCGATTTTAGGGGCAAATCCAAGACTCTCAGCCACTTCGATAAACTGCCCGGCCGCCATATAGCGTTGACCGTCTCGGATACGTGCCAGTACCTCATAACCGTATATCTCACCGCTTTGTACATCGTAAATCGGCTGAACAAACGGCTCTACTCGATCTTCATCGATTGCCTTGCGGAGGAACTCCCCTTTTTTCTGAATCTCACTTGCCATCTCTTGGTCACTTTGATCGGCGCGGGCAATCGTATTTTTCCCCGCTCGTTTTGCCTTGTACATAGCCAAATCCGATCCTGTAAGGAGTGATTCGATGCTCTCTCCCTGCTCAGGATACTCAGCGATGCCGAAACTCGCTGTCAGTGAAACTTGATCAAACATTAAGGATATAGGGGTTGCTTCGAGTGATGCACGAAGTTTTTCAACAACAGCATGACCACTTTCATACGGTGTTTCAGGTAAAATCACCGCAAACTCATCCCCGCCGATACGGGCTAAAATATCGGCGTTACGAAGATTAGAGTGAAAAATATTGGTTACCTCTTTAAGAACCAAATCTCCTGATGCATGTCCGTATGTGTCGTTTATGTATTTGAAATTGTCCAAATCAATCATCAAAATCGTAAATTTATGGCGATGGCGAACGGAGCGTTTCACTTCATAAGTCAAAAATTCTTCAAATTTACGACGATTATAAAGTCCGGTGAGATAATCACGGTCGGAGAGTTCTTGGAGCTTTTCGTAGTAATCTTGGATCGAATCAAGCATTTTATTAAAGTAATTTTCAATATTTTTGACTTCCATGATTTTGGTTTTCAGGCTGATACGCTTTGCCATGTCGTTATTGCTGATGATATCTTGGATCATAAGGATAAACTGTTTGATTGGCTGAACCAATAGTTTATTAAGCTTGTAGTACATAATCGCAAATATAATAATAGTAAACAAAACGAAAAAGATGATAAACGAGTTAATCATTGTGGTAAGTGATATTTTGAGATTAGCAACCGGAAAACGGACATCGATAACGCCGTTAATATCCCCCACTTTGGCATTTGTGTGACACGTGATACACTCTGGCTTCACAACGATCGGATAAAGATAACGAATTTCATCATCCCCCGTCAGTATTTCTTCCCCCTTCATCGCCTTTGCAACCATCGAGTCATGCTCACGCATCTGTTTATCGTTATTATGGTCACCGAAAAGCTCTGCAACGATGGGACTGCGATACGCATTAATTTTCATATTAGGTTCAACTTGATTGAGCCTCGCGATAATCGAATCTAAATCTTCTTTACTCCACCCTTTTTCCATCGCAGAATAAAGAGCTTCAAACGCTAATCGGCTAGTTTTACGAGCATCTACTCGGGCTAGATCATCAACTGCCCGCTTTTTAATATAGATACCGTATAAAAAGGCTACAGCTAAACTGGTTAGAAGTGAAAGAATAACGGTTTTTGCAATTAGTCGTTTATAGGTTGTATAAGATTCCATAATAAATTAGCCTAAATATCTTAAATTTTAATAGTATAGCATTAGATAAATAAAATTAAAAGATAAATAGATTCTATTGTTCGACGGATGCGATTCGAAAAGCAATCGAATTTTGGAAAATCAATGGATGTGAATACTGACAAGTGAGTACACCTCCCACCGGTGCAATAATCTTTTCTAACTGCTCACCACTTAAAGCATCCGTAATACTCCCAAGAGTATCCCCTTTTTCTATACTAGAACCGCACGTAAATACTGAATCGAAAATCCCTGCATGAGAGGCTTTTAGTAGTGTAATATTCTCAGGGTGTATGATATTACTCACAAAACCCTCAAATACCGGCAGATCCAATATTCCTCGCTTTGCCATCAAACGTACCAGTGAGCCTTGAACTTCACTACTGTCACTATGGTTGATTGAACCGTTTTTTCCGAACACTACCGAAAGTGCTTTTGTTCCCCAGAGTTGCCAGTTGTACTGCAACATAACCGTCTCTATCGGGCTATAGGGACGATAATGGATAAAACGCATCCCCAAATCCCGAGCAACATCCAAATCTTCATAATCGCTTTTAATAATTTTCACATAGGGCAAACACATACCCTGATCGCGACGCCCTTCTAAGATAATGCCGTAGTTATACCCTTGAAGCGATTCAAAAAGCTTCGCGGCAATCCGCTGTGTTGTCTCCCCTTGTGTGTATCCCGGAAACATCATATTGATATCGGTTTTATCGAGTGGCCAAAAGGTTTGTCCCATATTCAACGCATAGGTATTGACGGCAGGAATTACCAAAATTTTACCGCAAATTTTTCCCTCTTCCTCTTTGTGTCGAAGATACTCGACCAAACGGGACGCGACATAGAGCTGATTGATATGATCTCCACTCATCGCTCCGACGATAGCGATAGAAGGTCCTTTTGAATCCTCTCCGAACAAAAATCCCTCTACTTTAAGAGGGGCACGATTCGGGGATTTAAAATTGAGTATTTCGATCCGTTTCATACGTTCTCTCCGAAAATTCGACCCACTAATGATCCCTCATACACGATAGGATAAGCTCTCAGCGTAAAGAGAATCCCGCCAATAGGGGCAATCACTTCATCGAGAGTGACACCGCTGAGCGGATCAACAATTTGCCCAACAATAGAACCTTTCTCAATCATTTGACAATGTTCTATTGCAGGAACAAACAATCCGGGGAAAGAGGCATTGAGATACGCCACTTCCCCGACGTGAGACTGTATAGGCATCCTGACATCAAGTGGTTCGATATCCAAGAACCCCTCACACGCCATCAAGTTTAAAATTCCATCCAGAAGCTGATGACCATACGCTTTTCCCAAACGCATCCCCACTCCCATCTCGACCACGAGGGTTTTTGTTCCGAGTGTGTTCATCGCATGGGCAAACGTCGATTCCAAAACGGTAACAGCATCATGTACCCAAACAAAATCGATATTGAGCTTGTTCGCAAGAGGAACCAGCGTTTCCGCCTGCGATTTAGCGATACGCACTTGGGGAATTTCGCGTAAAAAGACATTCGAGGAGTGAATATCAATCGCTATTTCAGAGCCCATCATCGCACTCACTACGCCATCGGCAATCTGCGCGGGGAGAAAATCGTTTTTACTTCCCGGAAAGATACGATTTAGATCGACATCGTAAAATGGCACAGAGCGGGTAATACTGTCAATCCCAAGGCTGTTGATCGCAGGATAGATATCGATGATCCCTTTGATTTTTTCAGGATTGGCTCGAAGCCACTCACCGAGAAGAAAACAAACATACTGCCCCTCCAACTCATCCCCATGAATTCCACTGACAATCGAAATACGTTTGAGGATTTCACCGCGCTCAGGAGTATATCTACACCGCTGAATCCGAAACTGCTCTCCAACAGGAAGATCGATCGAAAAGACCTCTTCTATCACACCTATACTCATGATTGGGTTTGAGAAGTGTGCGGTGAACACGTATCGTGATAGATCACTCGATCAACGACACTGTTAAGAAATAGCAGAAATTTTGGAATATCCGATGTCGTTACATTGATAGGACGATAATGGCGATTTAACTGTCTGGCAAGCGTGTTAATGACATCAATATCTGCCGTAACCATCTCGATTTCACCGTAGAGTCGTAAAATGAGATCAAATCGCTCAATCTGCTGTCCGAATCGAATCAGCTGATAGGCTCTGGTACGATCCAACTCGGTTGAGAATATCCCCAAAATCAAACTACAGTTATCGATAATCTCTTCGAGATTAGCAGGGCTCACCGCACAATCTCGACCTTCTATGAGCTGATTATGAATTTTGTTGAGTGTGGAAAAACCTCTCTCATCAAGCAGGTGACGTGTCTCTATCGCATTTTCACGTGCCCAGCCAATGATTTGCTCAACACTTCCACCGTATGTTCCGTATACCCCCTGTTTGAGAAAATCGAGGGCATTTTCGTACTTGATCTCAACACCAAGTTTTTCATAAAGTTTACGTCCGTCATCTAAATCACGGTCGATTACATAATCATAACTGTTGACCAGCTCTTTGAGCATGGTTTCGGCACGCTGAACGTATCGTCCAAACCAATAAAGACGCTGCGCGGTATTAACCGAAATCGCTATCGTGTTAATAATCATAATTCCACCACCCATGTGTCTTTAAATCCGCCCCCTTGGGACGAGTTAACGAGGTAATTCCCCTCTTCCATCGCATAGCGGGTTAAGCCCCCCATACTAACGGTAATGTTCTCACCATGGATAACATATGCCCGCAAATCGGCTTTTCTAGGGAGTATTCCCCCCTCCATCATGCACGGGAGATCGTAAAACTCGATCACCTCTTGAGCAATCCAACGACGCGGCTCTGCCAAAATCATCTCGATAAGTTCAGCGCGTTTTTCAGGGCTTAAACGATTTCCGAACAATACACCATACCCCCCAGCTTCAGCGACATCTTTGATAACAAGCTTATCGATATTATCGAGGACGTATTGGCGATCTTTCTCATAATAAGGGAGATAGGTCGGCGCATTCGAGAGGATCGGTTCTTCATTCAGATAATATTTGACCATTGCAGGGACGAAGTAGTAGATCCCTTTATCATCTGCAACACCGTTTCCGATGCTGTTCATAATAGCAACGTTTCCGGCACGGTATGCTCTCGTGATCCCTTTGACCCCGATCAAACTGTCAGGTTCAAACTCTTCAGGATCGAGGAAATCATCATCAAGACGCCGATAGATCGCTCCGACACGAAGACGTTCTCCATCATAGGAGCATAAAAAGACTTCATCGTTAATAACGACTAAATCATCCCCTGAAGCGAGCGTTGCCCCCGTGATTTTGGCTAAATAACTGTGTTCATAATAGGCAGAATTGTAACGCCCAGGAGTAAGAACAACATTCAGCCCCCCCGTATTGACGTAATCCATGGCCGCTTTAAGCTCATCACCATAGTGTTTGATCTTCGCTATTTTCATCGACTCAAAAAACTCAGGATAGGTGTGGCGGAATGCACGACGGATCGTGAGCGGATAACTCACACCGCTTGGGACTCGAAGGTTATCTTCAAGAATAACCCATTTGCCGCTCACCGCATCTTTGACAAGATCGATACCGCTGATGTGGGTACGAACCCCTTTAGGAGGGTTTACCCCCATAAAGTCGGGTAAAAATGCTTTTGCCGAATCCACATACTCGCGCGGTACCACACCGTCTTTGACGATCTTTTGATCGTTGTATATATCATTCAGAAATGCATTGAGCGCTTTGACGCGCTGGATAATGCCCGCTTCCAAATCATCAAACTCAGCTTTAGGAATGATACGGGGGATCATGTCAAAGGGGAAAGAACGCTCTATAAAATTTCCGTCTTTAAAAAGATTAAAATTAACCGCGTTGGCTTCTAAAAATTCTTTAAACTCGGAAACTTTACTCTGATCAACACTCTCGAAGATATCATAAAATTTCTGTAATTCTGGACTAACTGGTTCGATCATTCTCACCCCTTGATTATTAGGACTAACTCAATCATATCCTAAACTAATCTCAAGGGTTGCTTAAAAAACAATCAAATGTGATTTTTACCCATTTTTCAGTGTACGAAGTGCAGTTTCTACATCATCCTGACGCATCAGCGACTCGCCGACTAAAAAGGCATCGACTCCCGCTTTACTCAAATCTTCCAACTGACCGTGCTCGTAGATACCGCTCTCCGCCACGATGATTTTACCGTTCGGGATCAGAGGGATGAGTTCGTAAGAGAGATTCATATTCATCTCAAATGTTTGAAGATTACGGTGGTTAATCCCGATGATGTCGGCACCCGCGTAGATCGCTTTGGTGAGTTCAGACTTATCGTGGATTTCGACGAGTGCTTCCATCCCCAGATGACGCGTATAGTTAAGAAGTTCTTTGAGTTCGTCCCTACTGAGTGCCGCCGCGATGAGGAGAACAAAATCAGCCCCGTAAACGAGCGCTTCGAGGAGTTGATATTTGGA
>NZ_JAFLKV010000096.1:0-1888 GCF_019163035.1 Sulfuricurvum sp. | reverse complement strand
AGTAGAGGTAAGATACGGTCGTACATCGCGCGGCGCACGAGCGTTAAAAGCGAGTGAGCGTCCGAGCCAATCCATACTGAACTTGGCTTCCCGCTCTTTTAAATCTTCTTTGGTTTTTTTGATGATATCGTCTAAAATCATTAATTTTTCTCCTTGGTTTTACATTTCTCAATCGCGTTTAAGTGGTCTTTTACCTCTTGTTCATCCGTACCGATCATCGATTCGACCCGTTTCATTAGACGTAACGCCTCGACGCACTCATTTAACTTATAGTGTCCCCATGCCAACGAATCGATGTAAAACGGTGAATCGGGCTGTTTTTCGAGCGCTTTGCGGACATATTGCATCCCCTCACTCACATTTAGGTCATGATCGATCATCAAATACCCCAAATAATTGAGATACAAAGGCTCTTCCAACTCTTTGTTAGCTTTTTTCAACCCTTCGATGACACCCTCTATTATTTTGGGATCATTACGATTGGCGGCACCCTCGTATCGAAACACCGAACTTTGTGCCAAATAGAGAGGATTGTCTTCACGCTCATAAAGTTTTTGCGCCAAAGCGGAGGCTTTATCAAACTCTTTGACTCGTACATACAAATCGAGTAAAAGTGGATCGTTTAATTGCGATTTCTCCAGTAGTGTCGTCATTTTTGAAAAATCTTTTTGATAAAGGTAAATCTTCATCGCCTCTTCGGCGGCGGCGGGATCTTTGAAATCATCAAATGTTTGCTCATAGATCAGTGCCGCATCGTCCAACGCACCGCTATCGGCATACAGACTTCCTAACCGTTTTCCCAACGCTTGGCTATTTCCTTGCGTTCCGATGTGATCTTTTAAAAATTGGATCGCTTCGCGCTTCTCCCCTTGCTGTGCGTATTGGATCAGGGCGATCCGCTCCGCCGTCGTCTCGTCATAATTGAGCGCATACCCTTTTTTAAGTGCCGAGAGGGCACCGCTGTAATCACCGAGCTTCAACCGTGTTTCGGCATACAAAAGATGATCGGGAGCTTTTTGATTTTTTTCACTGAGCACAAGCGCTTTTTGGGATGCTTCACCGAAATTCCCCTCTTTGAGGAGTACAATGATTTCATAACGCTTGAGAATCTCATCTTCAGGAAATTTTTTCAACTCTACGGCGATTTGTTTGGAGAGGGATTTAAGATCGTTGGATTGTTCCAACATCCGCAACGATTGATAGAGATACTCTTTTTTAGAGGTCTGTTTATAGAGTTCGGCGAAAAAACCTGCCGCCTGAGTAGGCTTTTGACGCACCTGCGCATCCAACGCATAGAGAGCAAACGTATCTTCTAATATATTGGGGTTTTGTACCGCAATAGGTACGGCATGGAGGATAGAAAAGGCTAAAACAGATGCAATGAACGATTTAATCATGGATAATCCCCGGACATTCAAGTTTCAGTTCATCGATACGGTGGCGAAAATAATCCCAAAACGGAAACGTTCGGCACTGCAACGGACGCGCGGCGTAAATACTACACCCATTTAATGAACAATCAAAAAACGCACAATCATACGAATCATTCACGATCTTCTCTTTGAGTGAAAAACGGAACCCCTCTTTGCGTAAATAGGTACGGCGGAATTCCCCCTCTTCCATCTCTAGGAGCTTGGCGATAGCGGTTATTTCAGTGACAGAGACAAAAATATTCCCGCTCTCTCCCGTACAGCAGTTCCCCCCGCACGAGGCGCACGTAGATGGGTCAAACGCATAGCTGAAACCGTCTTGTGTCATGAATGTAGACATTTGATACTGTGCACCTTTGCTTTGTCGTAGATCGCTTGTACCGCAGGGGTATATTCGCCGTTTTCTTCCGTAATCATCGGAGGCAATACGGTGAGAGCCGCTTTGGAATTTTTTTTCA
>NZ_JAFLKV010000047.1 GCF_019163035.1 Sulfuricurvum sp. | reverse complement strand
AGAATCTATAGGCTTTGACCACGGTAAATCAGGAATCTGCATAGACGCTTCCTCTTTAACTATAGATATATAAAGTATCGTTGTAGATAATAACATACTTTATATAGTGCAAGCGACTTTGCGTTACAATAAAGATAAAATCAAGGGAGCTTAAACGTGTTAAGTATCATTACGACAACGCTCCTTCTGTCACTTCTTATCAATATTTTTATCCGTAAAATTCATCTACCGACAATCATTGGATATATTTTAACGGGGACAACAATTGCCTATATGTTCGATCTTCATGATGCTGTCCGCAATCATGACCTTAAAGAGATTGCTGAATTCGGAGTCGTATTTTTGATGTTTACCATCGGGCTTGAATTTTCTTTAACGCATCTCAAACGGATGAAGAATGAAGTTTTTGTGACGGGATCGCTTCAGATTTTACTCACCTCCTCCGTCGCTTTTCTTTTTGGATATTATGCACTTAAGCTTGATGTGAACTCTGCTTTTATTATATCTCTTGTAGTTGCCTTATCATCAACGGCAATCGTTCTGAAAATTTTGAATGAAAGCGGTGAAATTAACCGCCGACACGGACAAAGATCGTTGGGAATCTTGATAATGCAAGATATTGCCGTCATTCCGATTTTGCTTATTATCGGTTTTATGAGCAGTAACTCTAATAATATTGCTTTGGTACTGCAAGATATGGCTATTAGTGCTACTGTCTTATTGGGATTTTTATGGGTATTTGGAAAGCATATACTAGAGCCTTTTTTAACTCAAATCCTAAAAACAAACTCGGATGAGCTTTTTGTCGGAAGTGTTTTATTTTTGGCGATAGGGGCATCATATTTAGCGCATATTCTTGGATTTTCATATTCGTTGGGTGCATTTATCGCAGGTATGCTGATCGCTGAAACCAAATACAAACATCAAGCCGAAGCCGATCTAATCCCATTTCGGGATTTGCTCCTTGGAATCTTTTTTATTACGGTAGGGATGCAGATAGATTTTTTCCTTCTTGTCACGCAACTGCATATTATTTTGTTGCTGTTATTGGGCGTCATGGTGTTGAAATTTATTATTATTTTCGGACTCATACGGATCAATGAAAGTAAAAGAGTTAGCCTTAAAACTGCTTTCAGCCTTATACAGATAGGGGAATTTTCACTGGCGATTTTGGAGCTGGCAGGCTCGAATGATCTGATTTCACAGCCCTACAGTCAAGTGTTGATTGCGACTATTGTTTTATCGATGATTGTTACCCCTGTGATTTTGAAACATTTAACGCCGATAACGGATATGATGATCAAAAAAGAGGATGAAAATATTCCCAATGAATTCTTTTCGGATGAGGTAAGAGACCACACGATTATTTTAGGCTTTGGAGAGTTCGGACGTAATGTTGCCGCATCGCTCAAAGAAAAAGGGGAATTCTACCTCGCGATTGAAAACAACATTAACACATTTCACGCAATTCAGAAGATGGGAGAGCCGGCAATTTTCGGCAATGCACTCAAAAAAGAGGTGTTGAAAAAAGCCAATATCAAGTTTGCGAAATACGTTATTGTCGCTATCGATAACCCCGCCAAACTCTATCACGTATGCCAGACCATAGAGCAGTTTGTCGATAACTCCAAAATTATTGTAAAAGTACACACTCAACACGAGAAAAACATCATCGCCGAGCTCGGTATTACTAATATTATTATCGAAAATGATGTGATGAGTCAGCAGGTTTCTCGGCTTATTATTGATAGCGAATAGATAATAGCCTATTTTAAATAGTGCAAGCCTCTTTATTGTATTTGGCTTTTTCTTAAGAAAAGTCGTAGCACAACGTATCCAATGAGTCCTGATATCATCGATCCCATCAAAATCCCTAAACGCTCATCCGTTAATACCATACCGCTTGCTCTAGCTTCTTCAAATGCTAATGAACCGATAAAAAGTGACATCGTAAATCCGATCCCGCTGAGAATCGAAACACCATAAAGTAGTTTCCAATTTACCCCTTGCGGTAATTTCCCAAATCCCATCTGAACAGCCAAAACGGTGAAAAGAAATACACCCATCTGTTTTCCGAAGAAAAGCCCTAATGTGATACCAAGAGTGACATTGTCATAAAAATCTTTTGCCGATAGATTGGAAAATCCGATCCCTGTATTAACAAACGCAAATAGAGGGAGGATTACATAGTTGACAGGAACGTGCAGTGAATGTTCGAGTGCATGAAAAGGGACTTTGTTGTTTTTAAGGGGAATCAGCAGACCGAGAATAACCCCTGCTAAGGTAGCGTGAACGCCGGATTTTAAGACCGCTGTCCACAAGATGATCCCAACCAAGATATAAGCGGTATGGTTGATGACCCCTCGAATGTTCATTAGGGTTAAAAGAGCGATCATCGTTGCCGCGATAGTGAGTGATGTTGTCGAAAGATCAGCGGTATAAAAAAGGGCAATGATTATGATGGCTCCCAAGTCATCGATGATCGCCAGTGTCAATAAAAAAAGTTTGAGTCCTTTGGGTATACGATCTCCCAAGAGTGTCAAAATACCTAACGCAAAAGCGATATCGGTTGCTGAGGGGATAGCCCATCCTTGAACGGCGACGGGATCGTTCCAGTTAAACCATGCATAGATCATCGCGGGGACAAGCATACCACCCAACGCGGCAAAAGCGGGAATAGCAATCGCTTTTGGGTCACGTAACGAGCCTTCGATCATTTCGCGTTTAACTTCGAGACCGATCATAAAAAAGAAAATAGCCATCAGACCATCGTTAATCCAAAGCAAAAGAGGTTTCGCGATCACGAGTGAGCCAAAACTCATAACGACAGGAATAGAAGTGAGCGAAGCATACAAGGGTTGAAGAGAAGTATTTGCCATCACCATTGCTAAAAGAGTGGCGATAATCAACAATATGCCCGTTGCCGATTCGAGATTAAAAAAATTTGATAGAGCGTTTTTTACCATAATGTCCCTTTTGAAAGAAATTTTTTTTGTAAATGTTTTGTTTAAAAAAAGAGTTTTACCTGATCGTTTTTAGTCCGTTTTTTAAGCCATTTTTCTATCATTTTCTGCTCATTCTTTGTCATTTTTCCTCTGGTTTCAATGTTTAAAATAAGATATTTTGTACTTTTATTTTGATCTATTTCATTCATAAGATAGGTTTCGGAGAGGATACATTTTGTTATTTTCGGAAACAACATCTGAAGTTCATCAGGAATAGCATTGTGAAATTCCTGATGCATAGAAGTTATTTGAAGCTGCTCTTTTAAGTATGAAATCTCTTTCTCTTTAGCTTCGAGCTTTGTTTGGGCATTTTGATACAAATCGCGCACAATATCTGCTTTCAGGGTCGTGATATCGACATCGTCGCGTTCGCCGTTTTGATACACTTTGAGTTGAGCCTTTGCTAGTCCTGCATTGCTCAGGCGGATGCTTATAGTATCGAGTTTTGATTCAGAAATGTGTTCTCCGATTAAAAAGACTTTGATTTCATAGGTTTTAGGATTGATTTTGACTTGAGCAACATTGGTTTTGGCAAAATTAAGATTTTCATTCACAAAGGTTGATGCTTTTGCTTTGAACACTTCTTCGCCCACCAGTTGATAGGCTAGATAGGAGCTGGGAAGCATTGTTGCAAAAGCTACGGCTATGATATAGCGTTGAGCACGTTTGGCAATTTCTGGGTCAATGTATTTTTTTTCTGCGATATGAAATGCACGTACGATGAGAAATGCCGATAGGGCAATAAAAACAAAATTGATGGTATAAAGATAAAACGCTCCGAAAAAATAGTTCCAATGCCCTGTTGCGAGACCAAATCCTGCGGTACATAGTGGTGGCATGAGTGCTGTTGCGATAGCTACTCCGGGGATAACGTTGGTTTTTTCTTTGCGGGTAACGGCAACAATTCCGGCCAGTCCTCCAAAAAGCCCGATTAATACATCCCAAACATTCGGCGTTGTTCGTGCTAGGAGTTCGGATTGTGCCGTATCCAGTGGTGAAATTAAAAAATATAGAGTGGAGGTGAGAAGCCCGATAAAGGTAGCAATCGCCAGATTTTTAAATGCCTGACGAAGGAGTGAAAAATCGTTGATTCCGGCACCGTATCCGATTCCCATAATCGGTCCCATCAGCGGTGAGATTAACATTGCTCCGATGATGACAGCCGTCGAATTGACATTCAAACCAATCGATGCGACGAATATGGCAAACATCAAAATCCAGAGGTTTGAGCCTTTCATGTAGATGTCGCCTCGGATACGTTCATCGATTACAGTATCATCAGCTTTATCGTCCATTAGACTTAGCCGCTCACGGATGATCTCTTTGAGATGAAGCCACGTTCGGTGTTCTTCAAAATTGGTCATAATAGATCATCCTTTTTTCTGAATATTTTATTATAACGAAACGAAAGCTAATAGGGGTATAAGTCACTTTTAAGTACAATTTGTTATCTGACTTCTACTCTGCCACATTTTCGAAATCCCTATTTTTCGCTTTTGGCTTTTTTTCCTGATTGAAGTAAATATTAGAATTTTATACGGAGACTTTATGCTGATTTTATCCCCTAAACAAGAGTGGTTCGGCAATATTCGCGGCGATATCCTCGCCGGAATCGTCGTTGCTCTTGCCCTCATCCCCGAAGCGATCGCTTTTTCGATCATCGCGGGAGTTGATCCAAAAGTGGGACTATATGCCTCGTTTTGTATCGCGACTGTGATCGCATTCGTCGGTGGTCGCGCGGGGATGATCTCTGCCGCGACGGGGGCTATGGCATTGCTCATGGTAACGCTCGTCAAAGAGCACGGGTTGCAATATCTGATGGCGGCAACACTTTTGACGGGGGTATTGCAGATTCTTGCGGGATACTTGAAACTCGGACGTTTAATGAGTTTTGTCTCTCGTACCGTCGTGATCGGATTCGTGAACGCATTGGCTATTTTGATCTTTATGGCACAACTGCCTGAACTCACCAATGTCACATGGCATGTCTATGCTCTAACGGCGGCGGGGTTGGGGATCATCTATCTGTTTCCCCATATCCCTACAATCGGAAAGATTATCCCCTCTGCGCTTGTGACGATTGTCGTCCTTACCCTTGTCGTTGTGACAATGGGGATCGATGTTCGCACGGTCGGCGATATGGGAGCGCTTCCTGATACGCTTCCTCTTTTTCTCTGGCCTGACGTTCCGCTAAACTTTGAAACCCTCTCGATCATTTTTCCCTATTCGGGGGCACTAGCGGCAGTGGGACTACTCGAATCGTTTATGACGGCAACCATTATCGATGATTTAACCGATACCGACAGCGATAAAAACCGTGAAGCCAAAGGGCAGGGGATCGCTAATATCGCGAGCGGATGTATGGGCGGTATGGCGGGATGTGCGATGATTGGTCAGTCGGTTATCAACGTCAAATCGGGCGGTCGCGGTCGTCTTTCAACTCTCGTAGCGGGGGTATTGCTTCTCATCATGGTTGTGTTTATGTCCGATTTGATCAAACAAATTCCGATGGCAGCACTCGTATCCGTCATGATTATGGTCTCGATAGGGACGTTTAGCTGGCCGTCCGTCAAAGGGCTTAAAACATTGCCCCTTTCAACCAATATCGTTATGATCGTCACCACAGCTGTGGTTGTTGTAACCCACAATCTTGCACTTGGAGTTTTGAGCGGGGTATTGCTCGCGGCACTCTTTTTTGCGAACAAAATCAGCCACTTTATGTATTGTGAGAAATCATATGAGGAGACGAGCAGTACTCGAATCTATAAATTTGTTGGTCAAATTTTCTTTAACTCAGCCGATCGTTTCGCCGATGAATTTGATTACAAAGAAGAGGTAAAAAATGTGGTTATCGATGTAACGCACGCTCATTTTTGGGATATTACGGCAGTTTATGCACTCGATAAAGCGGTGATAAAACTACGTAATATGGGAAAAGAAGTGGAAGTAATCGGACAAAATGAAGCGACACAGACGATTATCGACCGTTTCGGGGTGCATGATAAACCAGAAGTGATTGAGAAGGTGATGGGTGGACATTAAATAATTCCGTATTCAATAGCGGTTTTAGTGTAAAAAAGGGAAGACTTTTGCTCTTCCAAAAGGGAAAAAAGCGTATTACATGATTCTTCATCGGCAATCATCATAATCTCTAAAGGTTGATCGGAAAGCTCAAAAAACGTTGCAGAGTGCCATCTACCATCATGTCCTAGCCCTTTTGAAGCATTCGTCACGGTTAGACCGCTGATACCAGAACGCTGTGCGACATCTTCGAGCCACTCTACGATATTTGTCCCGTTATGACGACGGCTTTGAAGGGTGAAAAATGTGAGTTGATAGCCTGTTTTCATAGTGTTCCTCTGTTTTGTAGATACATCATACTGACAATCCCTAAAAAGGTCATAATCAGCGATCCCCCGACGTGTAAAACGACTCCCATCGCGGCATGACTCAAGCGCCCCTCTTGGATAGCACTTACGATCTCGGCGCTAAAAGTGCTAAAGGTAGTCAAACCACCCAAAAATCCGGTAATGATAAAAAGTCGCCATTCGGGAGAAATGGCAGGATTAGTCGAAAAAAATGCGATAGCAATTCCGATTAGATAGCCGCCTATAATATTGGCACTCAGTGTTCCGAGTGGTATAGCAGAAAAGTGACTGTTTAATTTAAGTCCCAAAAACCATCGCAACAATGCACCGATTCCGGCACCTGATATGATAGCGACTATAGAATATATCATGTACAAACCTATACGGAAAATTATGGAACACTATTATAGCTTATCCGATCAATGCAGTAATCTCATCCACACTTAAAACTTTTCCGGTACTGACAACTTTACCATCGATTACGAGTCCGGGAGTGCTCATGACATTGTATTCCATGATCTTCATAATATCATCTACTTTTTCGATTTGGGCAAACTTGCCACTTTTTGCGACCGCTTGTTTTGTTGCCTCTTCGAGGGCTTTGCATTTCGCGCATCCCGTACCTAAAATTTCGATTTTCATATTAACTCCTATAAAATTGCATTAAATAAGTATCCGACACCCATAATTCCCAGCGTTACGGTACCGAAAAAGATGGCAATGAGTTTGAGGCTCATCACCCGCTTGAGGATCATCGCTTCAGGGAGGGAGAGGGCGGTGATCGCCATCATAAACGACAATGCCGTCCCCAGTAGCATCCCTTTTGAGGTGAGGACTTCGATGAGTGGCATCACCCCTGCTGCGTTGGAGTACATCGGTACTCCGAGCAGTGTCGCCAGAGGTACGGCAAACGCATTGTCTCCTCCCGCGATAGAGGTGATAAACTCAGTCGGGACATAGCCGTGGATAAAGGCACCCGCACCGACACCGAAGAGGACATAGAGCCAGATTTTGCGGAGAATATCGAGGGTGTACTCTTTGGCTTCAACCAGTCGTGTTTTAAAAGGGATAATCTGAGCTTCGGCGTGAATCTCACCCTCTATCGGCTTGACCTCTATTAAGATCTCTTTTCCCAACCTCATCCGACCGATGATGATGCCCCCCACAATCGCCACAAGTAAACCAAACCCGATATACAAAGCCGTCACTTTCCATCCAAATATGCTAAAGAGCATCGCTATGGCGATTTCGTTATTTAGCGGGGCGGAGATGAGAAAGCTAAAGGTCACCCCCAGAGGAATACGAGCTTGTAGGAACCCCAAAAACAGCGGTATTGCCGAACACGAACAAAAAGGTGTGATAATTCCGAAGAGTGCAGCGAGAACATTCCCCGTATATTCGTGCTTTTTACTGAGGTATTCTCGTACTTTCTCGGTCGAGAAATAAGAGCGTAGCAAGGTGACGATAAAAATAATAACAATGAGTAAAAAGAGGATTTTTACCGTGTCGTAAATGAAAAAGTTCAGCACATCGGACAGCTTCTCCCCCTGAGGCATTTTGAGCCACTCATACACGAGGATATTGACGCTCTCCTGCCACATGATCAGACACACAACTCGGATTGGATGATCGGTAGAAGTGTTTCTTCGATAAGTGTTAATGTTTTTGCGTATTCTTCGACTTCTTTTCCACTTGGGTCTTCAAACGCAACATGGATTGTTTTTACCGCTTTAGGAAACATCGGGCAGGTCTCATGGGCGTGGTCGCATACAGTGACGACGAGATCGAACGGGGTATCGATTACGGTATCGATCACTTTGGAGTGATATTCCTCTCTCCAGTAGCCTTTTTCTTCCAACAGTGCTTGGGCATTTGGGTTTACTTTTCCACTCGCTTTGACTCCTGAGCTTTGGGCAAATACACAATCTCCCATTTTAGCATTGATAAGGGCTTCACCCATGATTGAGCGGCAGCTGTTGCCGGTGCAAAGGATAAGGACATTTTTCATAATTTACAGTCTCCTGTTTCGGATAGTTTAATAAGTGGAGGGAGCTCAATCCCAAGACATCGGATTTCAGCCAGCGCTTCGCTTCGAAACTGATCTAGTGGTGTTCTAATGGAATAATAAGCCCACGTACCGCACCGATCTACCCGCAAAAATCCTCCGTCTTTGAGGATTTTGAGGTGGCGAGAGAGACGTGATTGTATCATTCCGAAACTCTCTTGGAGATCACAGACGCACAGTGCACCGTGCGTATCCAAAAAGGTGAGGAGTTTGATACGGGTTTCATCGTTTAAAGCGGATACGGTTTCTAAAAATATTTCCATAAACTACCTCCGAGTTTTAGAATTGTAACAAAATAAAAATAATATATCAAGATATATTGATATTATGATACAATTCTATAATTAATAAAGGAAATAGAATGATTTTAGCAAGTGCAATTTTTTTAATAACACTCATATTCGTCATTTGGCAACCGCGCGGATTGCAAATAGGTACAACCGCTGTAATGGGTGCAATTATCGCAGTAGCTCTAGGTGTTGTCAGCCCCATCGACGTTTGGACGGTAACCTCTATCGTATGGGATGCGACACTCGCATTTATCGGGATAATACTCCTCTCGATGGTACTCGATGAGATTGGGTTCTTTGAATGGGCAGCGTTGAAAATGG
Source organism: Sulfuricurvum sp. (assembly GCF_019163035.1). GTDB lineage: Bacteria > Campylobacterota > Campylobacteria > Campylobacterales > Sulfurimonadaceae > Sulfuricurvum. The sequence goes on along the minus strand of NZ_JAFLKV010000047.1, from coordinate 8,459 downwards.
CACGACTTTCAGGCGGAAACGGTCATCTGATGTTCGTTTATATCCTCATACTCGGAGCATTGGTATCGGCATTGTTCGCCAATGACGGAGCGGCACTGATCCTGACCCCTATCGTGTTGGCTAAAATGAAGCATCTCAAAATGAATCCCGTAGCGATGTTTGCCTTTTTGATGGCGGGAGGATTTATCGGAGACAGTGCGTCCAATCCGCTCGTGATCTCGAACCTCACCAATATCGTTACAGCAGGGTATTTTCATATCGGATTTTGGGAATATGCCAAAACGATGGCTTTGCCAAACTTTTTAAGTATTATTGCTTCAATCACAGTATTATGGATTTATTTTCGTAAAGACATTCCTACGCATATCGATATTACGCAACTCTCATCCCCTGAATCGGCGATTAAAAATATGACAATGTTCCGCCTCAGCTGGTGGTTTTTGGCATTGCTGATGGTGGGATATTTCATCGGAGATCATTACCATCTCCCAGTCTCGGTATTTGCTCTCGGTGGAGCATTGGTCTTTCTTGCTATTGCGACCTATTTTAAAGCGACCAAACCGATTATGACGATCAAAGCGGCACCGTGGCAAGTAGTATGGTTTAGTATCGGGTTGTATGTCGTCGTGTACGGTCTGAAAAACGGAGGATTGACAACCTATTTGGCTGGATTGATTACCCAGATGCAAGCGATGGGGAATGTTTATGCCGTGATCGGTACTGGTTTCTTATCCGCCATACTCAGCTCCGTCATGAACAACATGCCTACCATCATGGTGATGGATATCGCGATTGCTGAAGCTGGGAATAATGCGTTAGCGTATGCGAATATCATCGGCTGTAATCTCGGACCAAAAATGACCCCTATCGGCTCTCTCGCTACTTTACTCTGGCTTCATGTATTAGCACAAAAAGGGGTCAAGATCGGATGGGGTGAGTATATGAAAGTAGGGCTGGTGATTACACCGCCGGTATTATTGGTGGCGTTGATCGGGTTGATTTAACCCGAAATCACCCGATTTCTCCCTTGCTCTTTTGCCGCGTATAGATACTTGTCACCCTGATTGACCAACGTTGCAAATTTATCAATGTTTTCGCTATTTTCGATTACTCCGATACTAACCGTTACATGGAGGATTTGATCGTGATAGGTGATCGGTGTCGATTCGATGGTGTAGCGTATCCGTTCGGCAATCGCTTTGGCTTCGTTTATATCGGTTTGCGGTAAAACGATACCGAATTCCTCACCGCCGAGTCTCCCGACAATATCATAATCACGCGTTTGTTCCAGAAGAATACGAGCAACTGTTTCGATAACGCGATCACCGCATTCATGCCCGTAGGTGTCATTGACCCGCTTAAAATGGTCAATATCGAGCATCATAAACGATATTCCTTTTCCGTTTCCATTTTCCCAATGACGATGGGATTCCTCATACCATGTGCGTCGGTTAAGGAGATTGGAAAGAGAATCGAGTGACATCAATAAATAGTTCTGATAGGCATTGATATAGGCTTCCATACTCATACGATGGTTTAAAATAACGAGGATAAAGACATACCCTGCTAGCGGAAGTGCGAAAAAGAGATAAATGAACAACTCTTCAGCAGTTGAGCCGATCCATGTCATCATAAAAGCGACAAACGCGATTTGGTACGCTTCCATGATAAGGTAGATTTTTTTACTCAACAAAGGTGACAGCATGATCGTAGGGACGAGATAAAACATCCACGCAAGTGCGGCAAAAAAATAACTGTTTCCATAAAGCAGATAGGTAGCGACCGTTGCGCTAAATCCCATCGTACCAAAAGTTGTAATCGCTATGACCCGATGATTTTTAAAATAGGATAATGCCACGGCAACCACAACCATCACCGCGAAAAATGCGGTGGTAAGCCGTCCGCACAAAACATAGAAAAATTCCCCTTTTGGGGCATGAATCTGATAATCAAACGGAATGTAAATTAGGGAAAGGACGACACCGATATAGCTGAATAATAAGAAGTTTTTGTATATTCTTTGGCTGAAGTACTCTTCATACGAGTCAAAACGGATAAGGCGGTTGATCGGGATAAGGGGATTGTGCATTACTACTCCATGAAAAGCTCTCTTCTCATAGAGTACGACAAGTTATATTATCAAACTCTTAAGACAACACTATCCTAAAACAGTTCATCCCTGACTCATGGTGATAACGAAGGTTAACGCCGTGTTTTCTGAGAATAGAGTGGGTGATATAAAGTCCTAAACCTAAACCCGTCATGGAACTTTCATAGGTTCGATTGAAAGGACGATCAAAGCTCTGATTATCTTGCGGTAGTGGATCACCTAGGTTACATATCTCTATTGAGTGGCTCAAAATCAGGATACTCGGTTTGATTTCGGAGTATTTTAGGGCGTTATCGAGGAGGTTTTTCAGCGCAATCGCAAAGAGTTCAAAATCGACATTGATGATAAGTCCTGACTCTTCCCCTTTGATCTCAAAACTCTCTTTGGAACAGAGCAAAATATCACACGCATGATCGAGCAGATCGACGAAGCGATACTCACGGAGGTTGAGATCCCACTCGCCACTACTGAAGCGCTCCATCGTCGAAAACTCTCCCAAAAGGTAATTCATACGATTAAATATCCGCTTTATCCGCTCTTGATCTTCAGATGGAATCAAACAATCGGCAGTGAGGGAGCCTTTCATGATCGGTGTTTTGAGTTCATGGAGGATATTGCGCAAAAAGAGGGCTCGCGCTTCTTTCATTGAAGCGATTTTTTCTAACGCATGGTTGAATTCATAGGTGATTTGAGAGATTTCGTCTTTTCCCTCTATCGGTACATTGAGATGGGTATCACCCTCGCTAAAATCGATAATGGCGTTTTTAAGTCGGTGCAGAGGGGCGAGCTTTTTGAGGATAAATCCGAAAAAAAGTAAAACTAACAGATCAATCGCTCCAAATACTGCGCAAATAACCCCTGCCGATTGTGGTTTTAAATCTTCCAAAACGATAGGATTAAAATCTTGATAAGGGAGCGGGGGAGGTAGTGGAAAATCGAGTATAGGAAGTGGAAAAGGTGGTCTTGGCGGGTGGGATCGTATAAAAAATGTTCTTCCTTTATAGTCAAATATTTGACCAAAAGGGAAGCGTACTATTTGTTTAGCATTGGTTTGGATAAACGCAGGGGAATAAGACGCCGTTGTAATCATTAGCTGACTTAGTTCAGGATTAAAATTATTGCTTTGATGGTGGATTAGTCGCTCTGCTAAATCAAATCGACGTATCTGATCTCCTATTTGTTCTTTCTCAAAATGGATATGAGCGATCCAAAAAAGGGTATTTATCAATACTAATATGAGGGCAAAAAAGAGTGAAATTAGGGTTAAAATTGAGTGTTTATTGATTGACAAATTTATATCCTACACCTCGTACTGAGATAATATAGCGGGGATTTTTGGGGTCATCGCCGATTTTTTGGCGGATCCGACCCATGATGACATCGATGCTTTTGAGACTGCTTTCGTATTTGATCGAGCCGATATTCATTAAAAGCTCTTCGCGTGAGATAGCGTAGCGCTCTTTTTTGATCATATAGGAGACGATATCATACTCAGCAGGTGTCAGTTTCAATAGTATGCCCAGACGCGATATTTCGTGCCGTTCTTCATTAACTTCAAACACTTGTATTGTTTTAGGCATACTGGGATGAATACGTCGCATAATCGCATCGATCCGAAAAATAAGCTCTTGAGGATCATAAGGTTTAGGGAGAAAATCATCCGCACCGCGCGAAAATCCCATCATTTTATCCCGTATATCGGAGCGTGCAGAGGAGATGATAATGGGGATTTGGCTCTCTTGGCGAATCAGACGGCATATCTCCATTCCGTCCATCTGGGGAAGTGAGAGATCAAGCACAAGCAGATCAAAGGTATGGGTTTGAAATAGACTCAGCCCCTCCAGCGGGGTGAGGGCGACAGTGACCTCAATATCATCTTTGTAGAGGCGTGCTTTTAGGAGCTGTGCCAGTTCGACATCGTCTTCGATCATTAATACATTAATCATTTTTCGATTATATCGGCGGGATAGTAAATAAAAAGTAACATGCCCTATGGGGGCATGTAGAGATTTAAGCACTGATGCTTAAAAGGGAGGTGGTGTTACTCGAAGCGGTATTGTTACCGTAAGAAGAGAGGATATTTTTGAGCAACATATCGCTCAATTTTTGGGATGATGTATCCGCTTGTGACGCTTTAGAAGAATCGGTTGCGGATGTTGTAGTGCTATTTTTACCGGACGAATCAGTATTAGACTTTTCTAACGAGGCTAATATTTCATCGATACTGACGGTACCATCTTCATTGGTATCGAGAACATCAAAAGATGTACTTGCGCTACTTTCGGATGAAGCAGAAGCAGAAGAAGATTCACTCGGTGGCATTCCACCTGGTGGTGGCGGAGGCATTTCTCCCTCTTTTCCTTGTGGTTTTGAGTTTTTGAGTGCCGACATAAATTCATCGGTACTCATACTTCCATCACCGTTGGTATCGAGTTTATTGAAAACATCCGTTGCCGACACAGTAGTGCTTGAACTATTTGTGTCGGTAGTGTTTGAGTTCGATGCAAGTGCCTGCGCCGCCGCGCTAAATTCGGCTTTATCGATCGAACCACTGTTATCTGTGTCCATAGAACTCATTAACTTTTTTGCCAAATCTTCAAAATTCGGTTGATCCGTTTGTTTTGTTGAAGATGCAGCTGAAGAACTGTAAGACGAATACGCATTAGTGTAGTTGGAACTTACGGTCATGACATACTCCTTGTCGGGTGTAGCAAGAAAAATTCTTACTCGACCAGCATCATAAATCCACTATAGTAACTAATGGGTAACATGAGGTTAAAAATTATCGGTCTTTAATAACGTCAAAATCAGCAGGGATTACAGGTTTAAATTTACTTGCTTCGATTGGTTTGTTTTGGGATGGGTTGATGAAGAGAATCGAAACGCGGTTATCGTATCCGTCGGTATAGCTGATAGAGCTTAAGATGTCGTTTTTAAAAGCGATGGTATAGGTTTGTCCTTTAACCGTAGCGGTATATTTATCCGCAGTCACTTGTTTGGCTTTTTGGATGATTTGTAAAAAATCGATCTCATCATCGAGGCTTCGGAGGGTTACTTGTTCGATTTGAGGCTCAATAACCGTGATTTTCTGAGCATTGATATAAACACTTTTTTGGATCGGTTTTTGATAGACCCAAAGGGCGTTTTGAGGTTTGCTCGCCCACAGTTCACCGGAATAGATAATCTTTTTGCCGTTATCGTCAATGATCGTTTGGATAAATTTGCCGTTAAACGAGTTGATCTCTTTAGGGGATGCGCAGAGGCTAAGGGTTAATGCAAACAGAAGGGGTAAAAAACGCACATAAAATCCTTTGATTATTTGATTATGACATTGTATCTAATGCTCATTAACCAAAACAATAGATTTGGTATGCTAAAATCAGCGACTTTTTCAATACTGTTCATAATGAAGGCTTTTAATGCTCCAAACGTTCCTTGGCAAAATTTTCGGTACCAAAAACGATCACGAAATCAAAAAATACATCAAACGCGTAAATCAAATCAATAGTCGCGAAGAACATTTCTCTCTCCTTAGCGACAGTGAGCTTCAAGAGGCATTTAATGCACTCAAAGAGCAAGTGAATAATAAGCAAAAAACTTTGGATGAGGTTTTGGTCGATTCGTTTGCTATTACCCGTGAAGCGAGTAAACGTGTTTTGGGTATGCGTCATTTCGACGTTCAGCTGATCGGTGGTATGGTACTGCATGAGGGGCGTATTGCCGAAATGAAAACAGGGGAGGGGAAAACCCTCGTTGCAACGCTGGCGGTTTCTCTTAATGCGATGAGCGGCAAAGGGGTTCACGTCGTAACGGTCAATGACTATCTAGCATCCCGTGATGGAACGCAGATGTCTGAGCTGTATGCCTTTTTAGGATATTCGACGGGGATATTGGTTGACGAGGGGTACAACCCAGCCAACAAACGTGCACAATACGCGTGCGACATCACCTACGGTACGAACAATGAATTCGGGTTTGATTACCTCCGTGACAACATGACCTACTCACGCGACCATATGGTTCAACGGGGTCATTCGTATGTTATCGTCGATGAGGTTGACTCAATTTTGATCGATGAAGCACGTACTCCACTCATTATTTCAGGTCCTACGAACCGTACACTCGAAAATTATACCCGTGCGGACGCGGTTGCTAAAGCATTGGTTAGAGATGAGCATTTTAGCGTCGATGAGAAAGATCGTCTTATCCTTATCACCGAAGAGGGGATCAGTCGTGCCGAAGAGCTTTTCGGTGTTGATAATCTCTACAGTATCGAAAATTCAGCTCTCTCACACCATCTTGACCAAGCGTTAAAAGCTAACTTTATTTTCGAGATCGATGTGGACTACGTTATCCAAGAGGGTCAAATCGTTATCGTCGATGAGTTTACGGGTCGTCTCAGCGAGGGTCGCCGTTACTCAGAGGGGCTTCATCAAGCACTCGAAGCCAAAGAGGGCGTTATTATTAAAGAAGAGACCCAAACCCTCGCCGATATCACTTACCAAAACTACTTCCGAATGTATGGCAAAATCGGCGGTATGACGGGAACGGCGCAAACAGAAGCGACCGAGTTTGCTCAGATTTACAACCTCGATGTTATCTCTATCCCTACCAATGTCCCTGTTATCCGTCAAGATTTAAACGATTTGATTTATAAAACGGAAGCCGAAAAATTTGAGGCAGTTATTATCAAAGTCAAAGAGTTACATGCAAAAGGTCAACCGATATTGATCGGAACCGCATCGATTGAAAAATCGGAAAAACTCCATGCCCTCATCAAAGCGGAGAAAATCCCTCACACCGTACTTAATGCGAAAAACCATGCCCAAGAGGGTGAGATTATCAAAAATGCGGGTGCAAAGGGGGCGATTACGATTGCAACCAACATGGCAGGACGCGGGGTTGACATCAAAGTAAGCGATGAGATCAAAGCCCTCGGCGGTCTCTATATCCTCGGAACCGAACGACATGAAAACCGTCGTATCGATAATCAGCTCCGTGGACGAGCAGGGCGTCAGGGTGATGCAGGGACGAGTCAGTTTTATCTCTCCCTCGAAGATAACCTTTTACGCATTTTCGGTTCAGATAAAATCAAATCGATTATGGAACGCTTAGGTGTCGAAGACGGTGAGTATATCGAATCGGCAATGGTGACCCGTGCGGTAGAGAAAGCGCAGAAAAAAGTGGAAAATATGCACTTCGAAGGGCGTAAAAACATCGTTGAGTACGATGATGTTGCCAACGAACAGCGTAAAATCGTTTATAAATTCCGTGGTGAATTACTCGATCCGACCTACAACGTTGCCGATAAAATCGATCTTATCCGTAGTGAGTATGTTACCCGTACCCTCTCATTTTGCGGTATATTCGAGGGGATTAGCGAAGAGGAGATCGATCTTGAGCGCCTCGTTTTGACGATCAAAGAAGAGATGAATGCCGATATGGATATCTCCATGTTCAGCGACAAAGCGTTTGTCACGATTCAAGATACTACCCTTGCTACTTTAAAAGGGCAATACGATGAGAAGATGTCGGTGGTAGATGAGAAACTTCGCAACGAAATCGAGCGCGAAATCTATCTTAAAACCCTCGACACCGCATGGCGTGAACACTTGTACCAAATGGACAGCATGAAAACGGGGATCCGTCTTCGTGCTTACAACCAAAAAGATCCGTTGGTTGAGTACAAAAAAGAGAGTTATAACCTCTTTAGCGAACTGGTTGAGACGATTAAATACGATACGATCAAAACCCTCCATGTTATCCGCTTCAAAGTAGACAATGTCGAAGAAGAGGCAGAAGCATTTGCTCGTCAGTTGGAATTAGAGAAAAAACAAGAAGCGTTCCGTATGAGCCTCAATCATCAAGAGCACGAGGGTGAAGAGAAAAAGATCGCACGTAACGAAGATTGCCCGTGCGGTAGCGGTTTGAAATACAAAAACTGCTGTGGTAAATCGGGACCTAAAAAAGGGGTATTTGCCTCTTGAATATCGTCTCTTATCTTGTCAAACGATTTTTACGCTTTGACAAAGATCAGCCTTTTATTTTCCTCTCCGCACTCCTCGCGTTCTCAGGAATCGCGTTAGGGGTGATGGTGCTCATCATTGCGATGGCACTCATGAACGGATTTGACAACGAGTTCAAGAAGAAACTCACCGTCATGAATTACCCCCTCACCATTCAGCCGAAATTTTACGCTACGTGTGACACAGCATTAGTAGAAGAACTCCGCGCAAAATTCCCTGATTTGGCATTTAGCCCCTACGTCACCTCTGCTGTACTCTCCCGAAGCGGTGATCAGATGGAGGGTGGATATTTGTTCGGTGTCGATTTTGCAGAAGAAGCCAAG
>NZ_JAFLKV010000113.1:10779-17616 GCF_019163035.1 Sulfuricurvum sp. | reverse complement strand
AGACACCGTCTCGAACCGTTTAACCTACTTAGTTTTCAATGATCTCAAACTCAAATCTAGTTGGCTTTTAAAGGCTTTCCAGTGTTTGTGGACGGGAATTATAGGGGATTTATTAATGAATGTCAAGAGGTATTCGAGTAAATATGCAAAATATGTCAAAAACTTTTTATTTTTTATTTTAAACCCCTAAAATTGTAACTTTTTTACTCACATTTCCTCTCTGAAGCCCTTTTCTTACCTACAATTTCATATGAACCATTAATGAAACTCTTGTATAATCACTTTTGTAAAATCCCTTATAAGGAAAAAGCTATGGCTTTATATGATCGCGAATACGCACGAGAAGGTGCTTTTGGTTACGAGAGCGCACACCGAGGTGATGCGCAGATTGTGACGTTTGTTAAAGATACGTATAAACTGTTTGCCGCATCTATGATGGCAGGCGCAGTCGGTGCGTATGTTGGTGTTCCAATGGCTGGAACTATTGCAAGTTATTTTTGGCCGTTGTTTGCGCTAGAGATCGGTTTTCTAATCGGACTCCATTTTGTTAAACACAAACCCGGTATTAATTTAGCGGTTATGTTTGGGTTCGTCTTTATGACCGGTTTGATGTTGGCACCATTGCTAGCACGTACATTGGGAATGAGTGGCGGAGCAACTATTATCGGTAACGCGTTTGCAATGACCTCAGTCGTTTTTGGTGCTATGAGTTTTTATGCCATCAAAACCACCAAAGACTTTACTAGTTATGGTAAGCCGTTAATGATTGCTATGTTGGTTATCGTTGGTTTTTCCATTTTAAATATCTTCCTTGGTAATCCAATTTTGCACGTTGCTATTTCAGGCGTGGTTGTAATACTATTTAGCATCATGGTTATTTATGATACTCAGAACATTATGAATGGAAACTATGAGACTCCTATCGACGGTGCACTTGCGTTGTATCTCGATTTTCTCAACATCTTTACTGCATTGCTCCAACTCTTCGGAATTTTCGGTGGCAATGACGAATAACACTCTACCCCCGGAACTCCTCCGGGTGGTGGATGCCAATCTCAACCGTCTCAAAGAGGGGATCCGTGTGATTGAGGATATAGCGCGCTATGTTCACAATGACAAGGAACGCTCCACTTCGCTCAAAAATCTCCGCCATCTGTGCCGTATCGAACCCATCGAAGCACTCCTTGCCTCACGCGATAGTGTCAATGACGTACTCCGTCCTACGATGCAAAGTGAGATGAATCGAACCGATCTCCTTTCTATTATAATAGCAAACTACAAAAGAGCCCAAGAATCTTCACGCGTTTTAGAAGAGCTTTACAAAATAGTAGAGCCTGCTTTGAGCGAGCAGTTTAAAACGATCCGCTACGAACTCTATACATTAGAAAAGAAAAACGTCCTAGAACTTAGTAACGAGCATCATTGAATCACAAGCACATTGTTATCATCGGAGCGGGTGCGGCCGGACTCATGGCGGCGGATGTTTTGTCTAGTGCAGGGTTGAGTGTCGATGTTTATGAATCAAAACCCTCTGTGGGGAGAAAGTTTCTCATGGCGGGCAAGGGCGGTTTAAACATTACCCACAGTGAACCGATAGAGGATTTCATCGGTCGTTATGATCAACCGGAATGGATTGAGCCTATGATACGAGCTTTTGATGCCACTATGATCAGAGCATGGATGGAGAGTTTGGGTGTGGATTCGTTCGTCGGAACATCGGGACGGGTTTTCCCTACCGAGATGAAAGCGGCACCGCTGTTGCGCCGTTGGCTCTCTTCGTTGAAAAAACGGGGGGTTCGTGTTCATTATCGCCATTACTGGCAGGGGTTTAGTGATGAGGGCTCTTTACGATTTAGTTGCAGGGATGGTGAAATAATCGTAAAAGCCGATGCAACGATTCTGGCTTTGGGTGGCGGAAGCTGGGCGAGTCTGGGTTCGGATGGAGCGTGGGTGAGTATTTTGGAGGACAATGGTGTAAAGGTCAATCCTCTGCTCCCGTCCAACTGCGGATTTAAAGCGACATGGTCTCCGTTTTTACAACCCCATTTAGGGAAACCGTTAAAAAACATATCGGGTTGGGTGGGAAATCACAAAGATCACATCAGCTCCTCTGAAGCCGTTTTAACCACCTATGGAATCGAAGGGGGATTGGTCTATGCTCTGTCGCGTCCACTGCGAGAAGAGATTATGGCGCAAGGTTCGGCAACACTTTATTTAGACCTATTGCCCCATATCACGAAAGAGCAGTTAATAGTCCGTCTCACCTCATCCGCTAAACACTCACGCGATAATACGTGGCGAAAAGCGGGATTGGATAGGGTTAAAGGGGCACTTATCCGTGAGCTATTGCCCAAAAACCAATGGAATGATCCACGTAGTGTTGCAAAATGGGTTAAACAATGTCCCATAACTCTACATGGAATGCAACCTATCGATGAAGCAATTAGTACCGCAGGAGGGGTGATGCGGGAGTCTATGAGTGAGAGTCTTATGCTTCACGCCCTGCCAAATGTCTTTTGTGCAGGTGAAATGCTCGATTGGGATGCACCGACTGGGGGGTATCTATTAACCGCCTCGTTTGCAAGCGGAGTATTTGCGGCGAATGGGGTTTTAAAAACGCTTACTTGAGTTAATGAATCAATGGCGGCATTCACTCTCGTGACAATGCGTTTGTTTCTCCACATACTCTTCGGAGACATGTAGATTCGCACAAGAGTCAAGGAGACCGTACAGTTCCATTTCCGCTCCGGTGACATGGCGGACGATATTCCCCTCTGCGTCGATAAAAACAAACATTTCATACTTATGCTCATTCTTTTTTATATGTTGAGAAAAAATAACATATTCGGCTTTTACGAGTTCGGGAAAATGGCTGCATGAAGCAATGTATTTCTCACACTCTTTGTTGATCTTTTTGATTTCCAGAAATTCCGATTGAATCGCATCGCGAAGTACCGGCATAAGATTAGGGATAACCTCTTTTAGATTATCGTATTTTTCGATCCCCACCATCATATTCTCCTACTTTGTAATTCTATATAATAGGGATAGTATAACGCTTTAGTTCAAATATCGGTAAAATTCCGACACTAACTGTTTTGAAAAGGGCTTTATGCAAACATTGGCACAATTACGCTCCGGTGAACTCAAAGGGATCAAACGACTAACGCTCAGTGAAGACCTAACATCGTTTCCTGAAGAGATATTTGATCTCGCCGATACTCTTGAGATTTTGGATCTGAGCAACAATCGCCTATCTTCCCTCCCCGAAGATATCAGCAGGCTCAAAAAACTAAAAATTGCTTTTTTTTCCTATAACTCTTTTACCAGACTCCCTTCTTTTAGTGGATGTAACAATCTCACAATGTTAGGCTTTAAAGGAAATCAACTCGAAGAATTTGACGAAGATATCCTCCCGCTGGAGATCAACTGGCTAATTTTGACCGATAACCGCCTCAAAACACTCCCCCGTTCTATCGGAAAACTCACCAAACTCCAAAAATTTCCCCTTGCCGGCAACCGTATCGACAAGCTTCCCGAGGAGATGGCACAATGCCGAAACCTCGAACTCCTCCGCCTCTCAGCTAATAGGCTCCAAGATATCCCCGCATGGCTGTGGAATCTACCAAAACTCTCATGGCTCGCATTTTCGGGGAATCCGTGCAGTCCAAAGGCTCAGTTTGGGCTTCAAGAGATCGCGTATGAGTCGTTAGAGGTCAAAGAGAAATTGGGTTCAGGGGCTTCGGGAGATATTTACAAAGCCTACTCAAAAGAACATGAACAGCCCATTGCCCTAAAAGTGTTCAAAGGTGCCATCACAAGTGACGGATACGCGCACGATGAGATGAATGCCACTATGAGTACAGGTGAGCATCCGAACCTCATCAAAGTCCTCTCAAAATTAGCGGGGGATGAGCGTCTGGGTCTGGTACTCGAATACATCCCGAATGTTTATCGTAATCTAGGGTTTCCACCCGATTTTGAGACCTGCACGCGCGATACGTTTACAGAAGAAACCACTTTCAGCCCTGAAAGCATCCTCCAAGTAGCAAAAGGGATCGCATCCGCCGCCGCCCACCTGCACGCGAGAGGACTCATGCACGGCGACCTCTACGCCCACAACATCCTTATCAATGACGATGACCACTGCTATCTGGGGGATTTCGGAGCAGCAAGTTTTTATGAACCCCACCGCAAAGAGTTCGAGAGAATCGAAGTGCGAGCGTTTGGATGTCTGTTAGAAGATATGCTCTCACTCTGCCCTGCCAAAGAGGGAACTATCTATACAATGTTGGAAGAGCTAAAAGAGAAATGTATGAATGAAGCGGTAGAAGATAGACCGCTTTTTAGTGAGATGGGGTTGTAATAAACACCACTTCAAATTCGAGATAGTTCAACGGATACGTCTCCATCAGCCGTTTCGTCTGCGAAAAATCGAGAACTCTTCGTCCACCGCTCACTCCGCTTCGCTTGATATAGCGAAACATCTCCCGCACCGAATCAAATTCTAATGTATAGTGTACAACTTCAAACTGCGCATCCAAATGTTTCTCAGCGATCGCCATCACCTCATCACTCGTCCGAAGCAATGGAATGACTCCGGCACATTCATGCAAAGTTTTAAAGGTGCCTGCAGTGAAAATCGCCAATGACATCGGGGTGTTGAGCGAGGCGAGAGACTCTATAACGCGCTCCAAATCCTCCGCCCACTGTAACGCCGAAGCGGAGTAGATACGATCATAGTGCTCACCACCCACTCTCTCAAACAATGCAGGGTCGTTGAAATCCCCCAAGATCAACTCGACATTCGGGAATACGGAATGATGGGAAAGCATAGAATCAGAGAAATCGACACCGACAAAACGTTCAACATCCCAATCGATCAACGAGAAGAGGGTTCCGTTTCCGCATCCCAAGTCCAAAATACGGCGTGGATGAGGCTCTGTAGAGGTGATTAGTTTATCGGCGACGAGACGCTGGATGACATTACGACTGCCGTACTCCGCCGCATAGCGGGAAAACTCATGACACGCATTACTCATCGGCGGTTAATGACCAATGCGATGATAAAGATGACCAAGAGGCACAAGACAATAGCCGCACCGCTGGGGAGTGAAAAGAGATACGATGCACTGAGCCCGATCACGACCGAAATCAATGCAATCGCCATAGAGAGGAGGGTTGTCGGATAAAAACCCATCCCGAATCGGATCGCGGCAACGGGAGGAATCACCATCAACGCTCCGATCAAAAGGGTTCCGACGACGCGAATCGAGAGGGCGATGATAACGGCGATAACACTGACGAGCATGAAGTTGAGGAGGGTGACGCGAATCCCCCCTGCACGGGCGACATCTTCATCGAACGCGATAAAATAAAGCTCTTTGAAAAAAGCGATCAACAGTGCCATCGCCATAGAGCCGAAAATCCCCATCACCCATAAATCCTGTGTACTGACCGAGAGGATCGAGCCGAAAAGATAACTAAAGAGCGACGCGTTAAATGATCCCGCCAATGAGACGATCACGATAGCGAGGGCGAGGGAACCTGAGAGGAAAATGGCGAGCACCGAATCAGAGTACATTCCATGAACACTGCGCAAATACTCAATCAGCCATGAGGCGACCAAGGAGGCTAACACCGCCATCCATAACGGACTCATCCCAAAGAGCAATCCGACGGCGACACCGACCAATGAAACATGGGCTAATGTTTCGCTGAGAAGAGAGTAACGACGAAGGACAATAAACGAACCGCTGAGCGATGCGAGTACGGCGATCATTAACCCCGCGACAAAGGCGCGTTGCATAAAGGGATAATCAAGCATTTCTAACATCATTTTCCCCCTTTAATGGTTATGACACACGACATGCGACGGTGTGCCATAGAGTCGGCTCATCTCATCACATCGGATCATTTCGGCAGGATTTTGGGAAATAAGTACTGTTTGATTGACAAATAAAACGCGGGTAATGTCCTCAGCAATCACTCCGATATCGTGAGTGATAAAGAGGATCGAGAGTTTTTTGGTACGGTTGAGGGTACGAAGAAGCTCATAAAAACGGTGCTGAGATTCGACATCAACCCCCGTGTTGGGTTCATCGACTATCAAAACGTCGGGGTTAGAGGCGAGGGCGCGAGCGATCATCACTCGCTGACGCTGACCGCCGGAGAGGTTTCCGATAAGACGATTCGATAAATCCGATACCCCCATTAACTCCATCGCTTCAGCAATCGCGGCTTTATCTTCGACGGATTCGAATCCGAAAATCCCCCGTTTGGCGTAGCGTCCCATTCCTACTACTTCGCGCACGGTGGCGGGAAAAGAGCCATCCACTAAGGCGGAGCGTTGTGGGACATACCCGATACGGTTCCAATCTCGAAACCGATTTTGAGGCGTACCAAAGAGTGTGATTGCACCCGATGTCGGTTTTTCAAGACCTAGCAAAAGACGAACAAGGGTCGTTTTCCCTCCGCCGTTGGGACCGATAATGGCGCAATACTCACCTGGTAGAATTTTAAACGTTCCGTTTTTAAGAACCAAATTCCCCTGCCGCTCAAAGTTGAGGTTGTTCACTTCAAAAAGGCTGGGGGAAAACTTCAACGGCACTCCATCGCTTCTCGTAATTTTTTCAAATTCTCTCGCATAAGTGAGAGATACGTTTGATGTGATTTTAACTCATCTTGACTAATATTTTCCAGCGGTTGGAGAGGGACTGCCTTGGCACCCGTCTCTTTGGCAATCGTTTGAGAGACGTTATCGTTGATCAACTCTTCGAAAAAGATCGTTTTCATACCGTGTTCTTTTACCACTTCAACCACATGGGCTACAGTTTG
>NZ_JAFLKV010000113.1:2489-10679 GCF_019163035.1 Sulfuricurvum sp. | reverse complement strand
GGAACGATAGAGCGAACATCAATCGCATCACCCGCTACGGCATTGGCAACTTCATAAAGGGAAAATGTACTCACGGAAACCACCGCTTTAGTCTCGGCAGTACCCTCTTTTTTTTGAGGTTGCGGTGAAAAAAATGTCATCCCTATTACGATTGCACTAATCACACCGCCAAAAACTATCAGTCGTTTTGTATCCATTATTCTCGTTCCTTGTGCTATTTAATACTAATAATTAAGCTATGAATTCAATTCTTTATACGTAATAAATAAAATAATACGCAATGAATGAAATGACTATAGCAACGGCATACGCCACTTTCTTTTTGTGAGGACATTTTTTACACATAACCGCTTTCCTTTGTAAAAGTGTATTTTAATCCTAATCGGTTTAAAAACAAGCTTCATTCGGCTCTTATGAACACTATGCTATAATCGCGAACTTTTTTAAATATCAAGGATTAACATGACAGGTATACTGCTCATCGTACAGATCGTTTTGGTCGTTATGATCACCATCGCTGTACTTCTACAAAAAAGCTCAAGCATCGGTTTGGGAGCTTACAGCGGTTCAAATGAATCGGTTTTCGGGGCTAAAGGTCCGGGGAGCTTTTTGGCGAAAGTGACTTTCTTTCTTGGGTTTATTTTCATTGTAAACACCATTGCATTAGGCTATTTCTACGCACAACAAAAAAACCAGTCAGTTGTCGATGCTATGATCGAAAAAAATGACGTTGCGGCTCCGACGATCAATATCGTAAACGATATCAATACTACTAAATAAGTCTAGGGGAAAGTTATGTTAAACGAAGTGTATCAATTTTGTGAAGATAAAATGCAAGGAAGTTGTGAACATCTTCTCAGCAACTTCCGCACACTCCGCACCGGACGTGTCACCACCAAAATCTTGGATAATGTTCGTGTTGACAGCTACGGGTCTATGGTGCCTATCGATCAAGCGGCAAGCGTACTCGCAACCGATGCAACGACTATCACCATCTCTCCATGGGATAAATCGATGCTCTCTGTGATCGAAAAAGCAATTATGAAAGCCGATATCGGGGTTAATCCGAACAACAATGGAACCGAAATCAAACTCTTTTTCCCTCCAATGACGGTTGATCAGCGTCAAGATACGGCGAAAAAAGCGAAAGGGATGGCGGAAGATGCAAAAGTAGCGGTTCGTAATGACCGTAAAAAAGCAAATGACAAAATCAAAGTGCTCGAAAAAGACAAATTGGTAACTGCCGATGATTCTAAAGGTGCTCAGGATAAAGTTCAAAAAATTACCGATAAATTTATCGCCAAAATCGAAGAGTTGCTCAAAACAAAAGAGCACGATATCTTGACGGTATAACAGCAATGGATATCAAACAAATTTATCTCGATGCGAGCGCGATGCTCGAAGGTCATTATAAACTCAGCTCTGGCAATCACTCAGCCTATTACCTCCAATCGGCAAAAGTGTTGGAGCAACCTCGCACGGCAAAGATTCTCGCCGATGCGTTAGCGGTAAATATCCAAGAGAGCGGAATTGAAATCGATACCGTATGTGCTCCGGCATTGGGCGGTTTGATCGCAGGATTTGCCCTCGCAACGGCGCTGGATAAACGCTCTATTTTCGCAGAGCGCGTTAACGGTGAGATGCAAATTCGTCGCGGTTTTGAGATCACTGAGGGGGAACGTGTCCTCATTTGTGAAGACATCATCACCACCGGTGGCTCAGCGATGGAAGCGGCAAAGGCAATCGAAGCCCTCGGCGGTATCGTGGTCGGTTTTGCGGCACTCGCTAACCGTGGATTTTGCAAACGTGAGGGTTCAGCACTGGAGCGCAAAGTAAACTGTGCTCTTCCTAGCGATAAACCCCTCTTTGCCCTCGCAGATTTCGATTTCGAGATGTACGCACCCGATAACTGCCCACTGTGCGCCGATGGAAGCGAAGCAATTAAACCGGGGTCACGAGGAAACTAATGTCTGCTAATACCCAAAAGTTCAAGGTCGATATGACCCACTTACAAAAGGTTCAGCGAACCCTTCGTAAATCGGGGAATATCTTCCCGAATGAAAACGCGTTGATCGAAACGCTCGAAGATTTGATCATCAAAGCCCAAGATGACACTTCGCTCAACACTTATTACTCTATGGCACAATATCTCAAACAACGCATTCGTGAACTCAAAACCAATCTCCCTAAGCCGGTCGAAGAGATCGATACAGCCCTCGAAGATTTGGAGTGGTCGATCCACTATTTACAGTGGCTTGTCACAGAGCAACCGAAAGAATCATAACTCACAATGTAGCGCTTCGCTCACAAGCCGAGATGCTACCTCTTTTTTTCCGTCAATCGTTATCGAGATGGGAAGTCCTCTTAACTCCCGTTTTTCTTCCAAGCTCACCACTTTTACCACCAGTTTGACATCTGGCGCATAGCGGATAATAGTCTCACAAATAAGCCGTTTTTTCTCCAAATTATCGAGAGTAATGATGACACTGACCGAATCTTTGGTGCAGAGTTTGTCTAAAATAGCGTTTTTAGACATATCGCCGAAATAGACCTCTTGATTATCCCGTAACGCCTCTTCGACATGTTTATAGCTGTTATCCGCAACAACATAGTCTACCCCCTCTGCACGCAACGCCTTAGCGACAAATTTTCCAACAATCCCATACCCGCAGACGATAATATGATTTTTACGTCCCGGCAACATCGCAAAAGTTTCGGTCACACTCACATCTTTAAAAAAGTATCCGCTGATATTGGATAAATGGGTGAGGATAAAAGGGGTGAGGATAATCGAGAGCACCGCAACCAAGACCAACATTTGCGAAAGCTCTGTGGGGATCAGATTGTGATTTTCCGCTAATGCAAAAATAGCAAATGAAAATTCCCCTACTTGAGAGAGTGCTACCGCCGTTTTAAACGCGATTTTATTCTGAGAATGGAGTCGAACAATACCGAAAATAATGGCGGCCTTAATCAGTAAAACGGCTACCAATAATGCCAAAATCTCTAAAAAATGGGTACCAAACAGCCCCAAATCAATCTTCATCCCGACGGTGACAAAGAATGTCCCCAGTAATAAATCTTTAAACGGGGCGATATCGGATTCGACTTTGTGATGGTAGCGGGTCTCGGCAATAATCATCCCTGCGACAAACGCCCCCAGTGAGTAGGTAAACCCCGCATACGAAGCGAGAAGGGATGAAGCAACCACGATAACGAGTACCGATCCCATAAAAAGTTCATCCACTTCACTCGATGATGAGAAATGAAGCAACCACGTCATCACCCGCTTACCCACAATAAAGAGCGATCCGACAATCACAACGGCACTCAAAAGAGTATGCAAAAGGACATCGGCAATATCTTTTCCATTTGAACTCAAAAATCCGATCAAAATCAAAATCGGGATTACCGCTATATCTTGAAATATTAAAATACCGGTTGCTTTTTGACCGTAAGGACGGGCAATCTCTTTAGTCGATTTGAGATAACTGAGCACCACTGCAGTAGAGGAGAGGGACAATGCCATCGAAACGATTAACGCCGTTGACAGTGAAATTCCAAGCACTCCGTATGCAATTGCAAAAAAGATAACGGCGGAGATAAGTACCTGTAGTGATCCGTTGAAAAAGACATCGTTTTTCATCGTTGAAAGCCGCTGCAATGAGACTTCAAGCCCGATCGTAAACATCAAAAAGACAACCCCAAATTCGGCAATCATCCCCAATGTATGAGAATCACTCAGATGGCGAAAATCAAAAAGATAGGCGACACTTACACCCGTCAAAATGTAACCGATAATCTGAGAAATTCCAAACCGTTTTAAAACAAGATTAACAACAATAGAAAATCCTAACGCTATCGTGACGTAATATAAAGCTGATTCCATTAAATTCCATCTTTCAAACGTTTTTATAAGTCTTAAAAGTATATAATACGTTCCTTAAGAAGAGCGGCAATTTGTCGACGTTTTGGATCATCACGACCCATTTAACCCCATCGTAAAAATGCTAAGAGCTAAGGAATGATTCAATGACTAAATATATTTTTGTAACCGGCGGAGTTCTAAGTTCACTTGGAAAAGGGATTACGGCAGCCAGTATCGGCGCACTCCTCAAACATTCCGGCAAACAAGTCGGTATGCTCAAAATCGACCCGTACATCAACGTCGATCCCGGAACCATGAGCCCGTTGGAGCACGGTGAAGTATTCGTCACCAAAGACGGTGCAGAGACCGATCTCGACATCGGAAACTATGAGCGGTTCCTTGACGCATCATTTCTACGCACCAGTAACTTCACAACGGGTCAAGTCTACAGCTCAGTAATCGAACGCGAACGTAGCGGCGGCTATTTGGGGCAAACGATCCAAGTCGTTCCTCATATCGTTGGCGAAATCGTTGATCGTATCAAAAAAGCGGGGGAAGGGCACGAGATTCTCGTGGTCGAACTCGGCGGAACCGTCGGAGATATCGAGGGATTGCCGTTTATGGAGGCGATCCGTACGATGAAACATGATGACGAAGTTGAGGGGACATTTTTTATCCACGTAACTCTCATTCCGTTCATCAAAGCGGCAGGCGAGCACAAAAGCAAACCGACCCAACACTCGGTTCAAGAGCTTCGCCGTATCGGAATCACCCCTCAGATGATCATCGCTCGTAGTGAAGAAAAACTCCCGAAAACCTTTAAAAAGAAACTCGCTCTCGCCTGCGACGTGAGCAATGACAGTATCATCGAAGCGATGGATGAGCAAACCATCTATGCCGTTCCGCTCAGTTTTCTCCACCAAAATATTCTCGCCCCGATCAGCAAAGAGCTCTCTCTTGGAGAGCTTAAACCCGATATGGAGCAATGGGATTCACTCGTTAAAAAAATCGTCTCTCCGAAACATCACGTCACTATCGGTTTTGTCGGTAAATATTTGGAACTCAAAGAGTCCTATAAATCGCTTATCGAAGCGCTCATCCACTCAGGAGCTCATCTCGATACCCGCGTAGCGATCCACTGGGTAGACTCTGAAAAAATCGAAACCCAAGGGGCAGAAGCGCTATTGCGTGATTGTGATTCGGTTCTCGTGGCAGGCGGTTTCGGTAATCGCGGTGTCGAGGGGAAAATCGAAGCGATCCGTTATGCTCGTGAAAACCGTATTCCGTATTTGGGAATCTGTTTGGGGATGCAACTCTCGGTCGTCGAATATGCGCGTAATGTCTTGGGATACGAAGATGCCAACTCCATCGAGTTTAACCCGACAACAACCCACCCTATGATCTACCTGATCGATAACTTCATCGACCAATCGGGTGAAACACAGCTCCGCACCCACCGCTCACCGATGGGGGGGACACTTCGTCTGGGCGAATATCCATGTGAAACCAAAGAGGGCTCAAACCTCCGCGCCGCCTATGATAATGAACCGCTTATTTTCGAGCGTCACCGTCATCGCTACGAAGCCAATCCAACCTATCGCGAAGCGTTAGAGAATGCCGGAATGGTCGTAACAGGAGAATCGCACGGCTTGATCGAAGCGGTTGAAATTCCTGCTCATCCATGGTTCTTAGGGGTACAGTTCCACCCAGAGTTTACCTCTCGTCTCCAAAGCCCGAACGCCTCTATCCTTGGATTTGTAAAAGCAACGTTCACTCATGCCAACCCTGCCTGAGGTTCCTCTCCTCGATCATACAACACTGGAGAGTTTTTTAGCGTGCCGATTTGAAGCACAAAGCGAAAAACTCTCCGACATCCCCCATCCAACCCTACTCAAAGATGCCCAAAAAGGTGCCGAGCGACTCGCGCGTGCTATCATGAGCGGTGAAAAAATAGCTCTGGTAGGCGATTATGATGTGGATGGAGTCACCTCCACCGCCATCGTCAAACGTTTTTTCGACCTCATCCCCTATCCTCTAATCACAACGATACCGAACCGTTTTAACGATGGATACGGCGTCTCTAAAAATGTCCTCGAACGCCTCGATGCGGATGTCATTTTTACTGTTGATAACGGAATCAATGCCATCGAAGCCGCAGAGGTGTGTAAAATGAGAGGGATTGATCTCATCATAACCGATCACCACACCCCAGGAGACACACTTCCCGATGCTTATGCCATCATCAACCCTAAACAGTGTGATTGCTCCTATCCGTTCAAAGAGATTTGCGGCGCACAGGTAGGGTGGCTCCTAATGGGACTGCTCAAGCAAGAGCTAAATCTCACCATTGATATGCGCCAATTTTTCCCATTTTTGGCACTCGCCGTCATCGCCGATGTTATGCCTCTAGTAGGGATCAACCGTGCCATTGTCAAAATAGGACTGGAGATGATGAGCCGTTCCACACTATCTCCGTTTGTGATGATCCGCGATTTTCTAAACCGCCCCGCTATCTCCTCCGAAGACATCGCCTTTCAAATCGCCCCCCGTATCAACTCCGCAGGTCGGCTCGAAGATGCCTCTATCGCGCTGGATTTTCTCCTTGCTGATACGACCGAGAGGGCATACCATCAATTCGAACTCCTCACCGCGCTGAACACTCTGCGCAAAGAGACCGAAGCCCAAAACACCGCCGAAGCGATGTTACAGGTCAACCCCAATGATACAATCATCGTCGTTGCAGGTGAGCACTGGAACGAGGGAGTCGTGGGGATCGTCGCTTCACGGCTTGTGAGCCATTTTCAAAAACCCGCCATCGTCCTGAGCATCCATAATGGTATTGCGAAAGGCTCCGGTCGAAGTATCGGTAACGTCGATCTCTACACCCTCATCAAATCCCAAGAGACTCATCTGCAAAAATTCGGCGGTCATAAAATGGCGGCAGGACTATCAATGAGCAGTGAGGTCGTCGAAGCTTTTCGTCAAGGGATCAATCACTCCGCAAAAACGATTTCCCCTGAGGATTTCATCCCCCATAACGATATTGTCGGGGAGCTGGAGCATGAAATGATCAATTTTCAGCTATTAGAACTATTGGAGCGGTTTGAGCCCTACGGTGAGGGAAATCCCCGCCCGAGGTTTCTGATCCGCGATGCCGACGTCATAGCGGTCAAACTCTTCGGGAGTGACCAATCGCACAGCCGTATTGAACTGCGCCCCTCACGTGTAAGCCAAAAAACACTCGAACTCATCGCGTTTCGACGAACTCTCGAATGCCCTGAAAGTAAAAAAATGTCATGCAGTTATACGGTCAACAAAAATGAATGGAACGGGCGGGTCTCTCTCCAACTGATGATGGAGCGGATATTTTGATCCCGCGTACCCTTTTAGTTGCATTTTTATTTATCGGATGCGGTTCTGTGAAAACTGCCCTCCCCTATCCTCTCACCATCAGCGAAGAGGGGTTGGGCGCTATCCATCCCGATACACCGTTTGATCAAATCAGTACCGCTTTGAGCGGTTTTGAGTTTGAAAAACTGAGTCAAATCTCTTCAGATCAGAGCCATACGATAGTGCAAATAAAACGCTCTCATAGCCTCATCGCCCAAGTCGTCTCTGATAGCTCAGGTAAAAAGATTTCCGCCATCTATATCCTCTCTCCGCTTATCAAAAATAAAAACCACCTCGGAATAGGCGATCCCCTCCCTCAGAGTACGTCATTACAATGTGACAACGACCTCTGTCAAAGCATTGATGAGCCCTCAGTGCACTATCGAATCGATGTGAGAGATCGAACTATTCGTGAAATAACCTTTTCACGGCTATAATACACTCATGGATACATTTTTTATTGAATTTCGCGATCCCCTCTTCGGTATCGTTGTCTTTTTCATCCTCCTCTTTGTCCTCTCATTTCTGAGCTATTGGTGGGGGCGATACAAAAGTGCACGTGAGCACACCGATCTCGAATCATTTTTGGGAAAATTCGAATCCATCGGTGAGGGGGATAAACTCACCGAACAGGTACAGACTAACTCTCTCACCAGTGAATCGTGGCTGCTGTTGGCACAAAGTTTTGAGCATCAGGGGAATTATGAGAAGAGTGTCGAGATTTATCACGCCCTCCTCGCCAAAAACCGTGACCCTATCTTCCAAAAAGATGCTCTGTTGCTGTTGGGAAAAAGTTTTTTCAAAGCGGGGTTTTTAGAACGCTCTCGCCAAACGTTCCTCCAAATTCTCTCTAATGCTCCGAGAACACCGCAGGCACTCCATTTCTTGATACTCATTTATGAGCAACTCCAACAATACGATAAAGCATTAGA
>NZ_JAFLKV010000113.1:0-2389 GCF_019163035.1 Sulfuricurvum sp. | reverse complement strand
GCAGGGGATGAGAATCTCGATTTGGATATAATTGCAAGCAACACCTATCTGCGTGAGCTTTTCAGTGCGCGCGGGTCGCTTGAGTTAGCAGAGGGAAGTTCAAAATTTGAGCTTGATACCCTAATCGCTCTTCGTCGATGCGGTGCAGGTAAGGCGACATTAGAGTTTGAATACACGTGTGATAAGTGTAATCAGATTTCGTTTCTCCCCTTTCACCGTTGTCCGCACTGCCATGCGATCGATAGTGTCCAAAGTATTATGAATCTCTCAAAGGAACGATTTGAAGAAAATAACTCTCTTCAGTGACGGCTCGGCGCTCGGTAATCCAGGGCCGGGTGGATTTGGAGCGATTCTACGCTTCGGAGACAAAGAGCGGATTATCAGCGGTGGGGAAGCGCATACGACGAACAACCGTATGGAGCTTTTAGGGGTGATCGAGGGATTGCGCGCCCTCAAAGAGCCCTGCGACGTGACGGTAATCTCCGATTCTTCGTATGTGATTCGAGGGATAAACGAATGGCTAGAGGGGTGGATCAAACGCAACTTTGCCAAGGTCAAAAATCCCGATCTATGGCACGAGTACATCCGTGTTTCCGCAGGTCATCGGATCAATGGAGTCTGGGTACGCGGGCACAACGGTCATCCCGAAAACGAACGGTGTGATATCATCGCCAAAGAAGAGGCGGAAAAATTTAAAAAAGGATTAACACTATAATGAATGATCTACAAGCCCTGCAAGAACGTTTAGGGTACACATTTCAAAATCAAAAGCTCCTTATTGAAGCGCTGACACACAAAAGTTTTAAACAGCCCTACAATAATGAGCGCCTTGAGTTTTTAGGAGATGCTGTACTCGATTTGATCGTCGGTGAATATCTTTATACCAAATTTCGCGGATACGACGAAGGAAAACTCTCAAAAATGCGCGCGTCACTCGTCAATGAAGAGGGGTTTACTGCTTTAGCTATCCATCTGGGGCTCGGTGAGTACATCTATCTCTCCAATGCCGAAGAGAACAACAGCGGTCGCACCAAAAGTTCACTCCTATCCAACGCCTTTGAAGCCCTTATGGGTGCAATGTATCTCGAAACCGGTTTGGGAAAAGTAGAAGAGATTACCATTTCTCTCCTCGAACACGTCCATCCCGATATTTCACTCGATTCGCTCTTTAAAGACTATAAAACCTCCCTCCAAGAGCTCACTCAAGCCCATTATGGGACAACTCCCGAATATCAGCTCATCGCCGAACACGGACCTGATCATAAAAAAGAGTTTGAAGTCGCGGTCATCATCGATGGCAAGCGCTACGCTTCGGCATGTGGAAAAAGCAAAAAACACGCCCAGCAAGAAGCGGCGCAAATCGCCCTTGATCTCCTCTCAAAGGAACTCAAATGAATCGCTTCGGTGAACGTTTCACAATGACGACTTTCGGTGAGTCGCACGGCAAAGCGATCGGCTGTGTACTCGATGGCGTTCCCGCAGGGCTTGAAATCGACGAAGCTTTTATCCAAAGCGAATTAGACCGTCGTAAACCGGGACAAAACGAATTCGCCACCGCCCGCAAAGAAGAGGACAAAGTTGAAATCCTCAGCGGTGTTTTCGAAGGACTCAGTACCGGAACACCGATTACACTAGTCATCTACAACACCGACCAAAAAAGCGGTGATTACAGCAATGTCAAAGACATCTTCCGTCCGGGACACGCTGACTTTACCTATTTTCACAAATACGGTCTGCGCGATTATCGCGGTGGCGGACGCTCAAGTGCACGCGAAACGGCAGCACGCGTTGCAGGGGGTGCGGTGGCAAAACTAATGCTCCGCTCTTTAGGAATCGAATTTGCGAGCGGTATCAGTGCTATTCATGGTATCGTTGCCCAAAATCTCGATTTTACCTACCCTCCAAACAGCCCCATCTATGCTCTTGATAAAACCGTAGAAGAGGCTCAAAAAGCGGCTATCTTGGAAGCCAAAAACGCCCATGATTCCGTCGGCGGTGTCGCAACACTCAAAATTTCAGGAGTTCCTGTCGGTTTAGGACAAGGGCTTTATTACAAACTTGATGCGATCCTCGGCTCAGCGATGATGGGGATCAATGCCGTCAAAGCGGTCGAAATCGGAGAGGGGATTCACAGCGCAGAGCTACTTGCGAGCCAAAACAATGATCCCATCACCCCTAGCGGCTTTAAATCCAACCACGCAGGGGGGATTTTGGGCGGTATGAGCAACGGAGACGATGTCATCGTACGCGTCCATTTCAAACCGACTCCCTCGATCTTCATCGATCAAGAGAGCACTAACACCCATAACGAAAGCGTTAGCGTTTCGCTCAAAGGACGGCATGATCCCTGCGTCGCCGTACGCGGTTCCGTCGTTGCCGAGTCGATGGC
>NZ_JAFLKV010000003.1:3098-18361 GCF_019163035.1 Sulfuricurvum sp. | reverse complement strand
TCCAACGTAATCGGTTCACCATTTACGATCATCAATCCGATAAAGAGAACACCCTCAAACGGCGCCCCCTCTTCTTGCATCCCTTTAAGAGTTGGACGGACGACTCGATCTTTTACTTTTTCATAAATTACATCATCCACGAGCGGTGTCGGCGCATAGGCACCCATCCCACCTGTGTTTGGACCCTCATCATTGTCTAAAAGACGTTTGTGATCTTGCGCCGCAGGGAGGAGGATAAAATCTTTTCCATCACACAATGCAAACATGGAGAGCTCATACCCGTCCAAAAACTCCTCGACAACAACTCGTTTTCCCGCATCGCCGAACGATTTTCCGCTGAGCATCTCAGAGACGGCTACTTTTGCCTCTTCGTGACTCATAGCGATAATGACACCTTTACCCGCACACAAACCGTCTGCTTTGACAACGATCGGAGCGGAAAGTGATTCGATAAATTTAAACGCATCACCGATATGATCGGTCTCGATATAACGAGCGGTCGGAATATTGTATTTAGCCAAAAAGTTTTTCATATAAACTTTTGACCCCTCAAGCTGAGCTGCGGCTTTGGAGGGGCCGAAAATTACCAACCCTTTGGCTTTGAACACATCAACTACACCCTCACTCAAAGGGCCTTCCGGTCCTACGATGGTCAAATCGATACTGTTATCCACCGCAAATTGTGCCAACTCTTCGTAATCTTTAATCTCAACATTGGTGCCTAACATCCCTGTTGCACCGTTACCGGGAGCGAAAAAAAGTTCGCTTACTTCAGGGTCTTGTTTTAATACCCGCCCGATTGAAAATTCGCGTCCGCCGCTTCCGATTACCATTACTCGCATAGATCACCTTGAAAAAAAATAATTATCTTATTTGAAACCCGCAAACGTTTCTCAAATAAGGTAAAAGCCCGGGCGGACGTTTCGCAGTAGCTTTGGTTCTTCAAAGCTGTAATTGCGCCACATCGAGCGTCTCTTCCGGCGGCAATCTCTCATGCGTTAGCACTCAAACAAGACCACCGACACACCGAAACATCTACAGATGTGACTAGTTGTATATGTAGAACCCTCATATTGCGGTTACTCGCTACGCCCAGAATTAATAATTATAACCCTAAAATCTTAAAAGGGTGATGAATTTTATCCCCTAGAGGCAATTTGACGTGCCAAATCAACAGCAGCTTCAACACTCGTGGTAGAACTAAGGTAAGAAGCTACGTCACAAGGAAGAGCATTTTGAGTTGTTGTACCGATCACAACGACATCTTGTGTCGGGAATATCGGGTACTTTTGAAGAAAACAACGGATACTCGATGGGGAAGTAAAAATCAAAATCCCCTCATCTGAAATCGGATAATTGATGGCTTCGTCATTGCATACACTCTCGTACACAACCGCTTCATCGATCTCAAACCCTCTTTCACGTGCACTCTCAACCCACTCAGACGCTATCACTTTGGGTCGAAGATAGAGCCATTTTCCGTTTCGTTTCTTTTCGCTCAAAAGATTCACAATGCTCTCTCCGTACCCCTCTGCAACCTCAATGTCCATCGCTCCCGATGAACGAGCACTTTTCGCGGTCGATTCGGAGACACAAATACATCTCAGTTTTTTCCAATCAAGCGAGTAGTTTTTAAGCGATAAAACGCCCTGTTTTGATGTAAAAATCACCCCTTCGTAGTCAGTAAAATCGATAGTAGGAGTCAAAAAATGAATAGTGAGGATAGGGATATGAATAACTCCCTCATAGGGAGTTTTGGAGATGAGATAGATGGGGCGCAAACGCGAGAGCCTTATTCCCACTCAATCGTTGCTGGCGGTTTTGAACTGATATCGTACACAACGCGGTTGATTCCGTCTACTTCGTTGATGATACGGCGGCTGATACGCTCTAACAACGTATGAGGAAGATGAGCAAACGTTGCCGTCATCCCATCCACTGCTTCGACGACACGGACACACACGGTGTTGTCATACGTACGGTTATCGCCCATAACACCGACCGATTTAACGTTCAGTAAAACTGCAAACGCTTGCCATGTTTTGGTGTAATAGCCGCTTACTTTGAGTTCATCGAGCAAAATAGCATCGGCTTCGCGCAGAAGATCGAGATCGGCTTTGTTCACTTCACCCATGATACGGATACCCAAACCCGGTCCAGGGAACGGATGGCGGTTTACCAATGAATCAGGAAGCCCGAGTTCAAGTCCGAGTTTACGCACTTCGTCTTTGAACAAATCACGTAGCGGTTCAATCAACTCGAAATCCATCCAATCAGGAAGTCCTCCGACGTTATGATGGCTTTTGATCGTCACCGAAGGGCCGTTTACTGAAACAGACTCGATAACGTCGGGGTACAATGTCCCCTGCGCCAAGAATTTGATCCCATCATGTTTTTTGGCTTCTTGCTCAAACACTTCGATAAAGGTGTGTCCGATGATTTTACGTTTCGTCTCTGGATCCGTTACACCCGCGAGCTTTCCGAGGAAAGATTCCGATGCATCGGCAACGACGAGAGGTACTTTGAGGTGTACTTTAAAAATATTTTCAACCGAATCACGCTCTCCTTTACGGAGTAAACCGTTATCAACAAAAACCGGAATCAATTGATCCCCGATTGCTTCGTACAACAATGCCGCAACAACCGATGAATCAACTCCGCCGCTGAGGGCACAGAGAACTTTGCCATCTCCCACTTGGGCACGGATTTTGGTGATTTGTTCTTTGAGGAAATGCCCCATATCCCATTTATCCGTAATACCGCAAATTTTACGGGCGAAGTTACGGAGCATCAAATACCCCTCTTCGGAGTGATTCACCTCAGGGTGATACTGCATCGCGTAGACCATTTTTTCTTCATTGGCGATGGCCGCATACGGAGAGTTCGGTGAGTACGCGATAGGGACGAAACCTTCCGGCAATACATCAACTTTATCCGAATGGCTCATCCATACCGCGCGCTCATCTTCACACCCCTCAAAAAGTACCGAGTGTTGTGTCATATCGATAGTGAGTTCCGCTTTACCGTATTCGTGGTGATCGCTTCGGATAACACTTCCGCCGAAATCGACTGCGATGCGTTGCATACCGTAACAAATACCAAGTACCGGGATACCGAGTGCATAAACCCCTTGATCAACGGTATATGCGTCTTTATTATATACCGATGAAGGTCCACCGCTGAGGATGATCCCTTTAGGATTTTTAGCTTTGATAGCATCAATTTTAGTGTGATACGGAAGTACCTCACAATAAACTTTATCTTCGCGCAAACGGCGTGCGATCAACTGAGTGTATTGTGAACCGAAATCAAGGACGATAATATTAACATCTTTCAAAGGAGAGCCTTTAAGTGGAGATAATCGGGAGGGTAAACGTTGAGTACCCTTTGCGTTAATGAAAGGGTACCCTAATGTAGATTAATAGAAGCCTAAAACACTAAATTGAACATACCATACGATGAGTGATACGATGTATCCGACCAATACCGTCCACCCAAATTTCATATGAGAAGAGAAGGTGTAAATACCGTGCATTTTCCCCATAACACCGACCCCTGCCGCGCTTCCGAAACTGATCAATGACCCACCGATACCTGCCGTCATCGTCACCAACATCCACTGAGCATGATCGATAGAAGGGTTCGCTTTTAAAACCGCTGACATAACAGGAACATTATCGACAATAGCAGAGAGGAATCCTACTCCGATATTAACCATCGTAGGATCGAACATTTCATACAACTTCGCTGCATAAACCAAATATCCGACGAAATGCAACGCGCCAACTGCCGCTAAAATTCCAAAAAAGAAAAGGAGTGTATTGTTTTCTATTTTACTCATCGACTCAAAAATACTCACTTCAATATTATGTTTTTTCTTTAAAAAATACATATATAGCTGTAAGATTGAAAGTCCAAATAACATTCCCCACATTGGCGGTAAATGGATAACTTGTTTTCCGATAACCGCAAAAGCGATAGTGAATGCACCAAAAGCGATAATAACTTTACCGCCTTTTAAAATTTCAATTTTTTCAGCCTCTTCAGGATTACCCTCTTTGTTTGGATCGAGATTAGGAACATATCGGCTCAGAAGATAAGCGGTAACAATCCATCCTAAAAATGAGGCTGGAAAGAGATAGAGGAAATCACTAAATGCCCCTTTCTCCGCCGCCCAAACCATCAGGGTTGTAATATCCCCAAAAGGGCTCCATGCCCCCCCCGCATTTGCCGCAACAACAACATTGATCGCACTTGGAACTAAAAACGCTTTATTTTTAGAGTCAATCGCGAGTAAGACGGTGGAAAGAATCAATGCAGTCGTAAGATTGTCAGCAACCGGTGAGATAAAAAAGGAGAGCGTTCCTGTAATCCAAAATAATTCCCGATAACTATATCCCTTTGCAATGAGTTTTGCGCGTAAGGCGCTAAAAACACCTCGTTCACTTAACGCCTCTATGTAAGTCATCGCCACAAACAAGAAAAAGAAGATTTCGGCAATTTCCAAAATCAAATGATCAATCGCTTCTTCAAACGGTGTTAAATTAATGCCATTGACAACATAATAGAACCCTATCATCACAAACATCAACGTTCCCATAAACAGAGCTGGTTTCGCCTTATCAAGATGGTATTTTTCTTCCATCGCAATAAAATAATATCCTATGATAAAAATAACAAGAAGCAACCAACCGAAGGGAGATGCAATAAGATTGAGTGCAACGTGTTCTTCTACTTGATTTGTCATTATTTCACTTCTTTATGTTCAACATAATGCACCCCGATCGATTCGGGACGTTTTTGCGCTGCTTCAACGATACTTCGAGCTGTTAAGAGACGCAAACGTAATAATCTCCCTACGTTCTCCGAGAGCATTTTATCTATCGCTTCCAATGCTGTACTCAGCCCATGTGGAGTCCGTTTGATAGAGACATTCTCCCACATGATCGCTCTAAGCTCATCTTTTTTCTCTTTGTCCCCGTCTAATTCTAACGGTTCTGTACCTAACATGAAATCCTCACCGCACCCGTGCGATGGGTGTGCCAAAATCGACTCTGCCGCCCTTTTGGCAAACACGAGCCCCTCTAACAACGAGTTACTTGCTAACCGATTCGCTCCATGAACTCCGGTCGATGCCGCTTCCCCTACCGCATAAAGTCCCTTTATCCCAGGAACACTTCCATCGAGGTTTGTTTTGATCCCCCCAACGGCATAGTGAAATGCGGGAGAGATCGGAACCCGATCTTTGGGGAGATGAAATCCTAGATCGTTAAGTGATTTATAGATATTCGGGAACCGCTCTCTAAAATACTCACTCTCAAAATCTTCACATGAGAGATAGACCTGTTTACCGCTTCGCTGTTTATAATCAAAGATAGCACGACTCACGATGTCACGCGGAGCCAATTCACCGCGCGGATCGTACTCGAATAAAAAGCGGTATCCGTTTTCATCAACCACATGCGCCCCCTCCCCTCGAAGCGCTTCAGAGAGGAGCTGTTTACGCGCCCAGTTATTGGCGACAAAAACGGTAGGGTGAAACTGCATCATTTCCATCGATTCAAGTGCAATCCCTTTTTCAATACAAATCCCCTGAATCTCCCCGCTGATGGTAAAAGCGTTCGTATGGTACTCATAAAGTGATCCCACACCACCGCTGGCGATAACGACGTTATCGGCTAAAATAGTTCTCCGTTTTCCCCGTGTAATGGCTTCTACGCCGCAACATCGCCCCTCTTCGATCAACAAATCGACGACGGTCGTATCGCTCATCATCGGATGGGGGTTTTGATTGAGCAAAAAGAAGTGCAGATGCCGTCCCGTCGCATCTCCGCCCGCATGGAGTATTCGGCTTCGCGAATGGGCAGCTTCTTTGGTGTAGAGGAGATTTCCCTCTTCATCTTTGTCAAATTTAAACCCATGATGGATTAAATCACGAATAACCCCTTGTGAGTTTTCACTCATCAATCTCACAGCATCACTGTTGCACATCCCTGCACCCGCATCGAGGGTATCTTGGACATGTAGAGCAATATCCTCATCGTTATAGGCGGTTGTCACACCGCCTTGTGCATAATAGGTATTGCACTCCCACGGGTTTGATTTATTGATGATGAGCACTTTTAAATGCTTTGGCAAGGCACTCGCGGTATAAAGCCCCGCTACCCCTGAACCGATGATTACAACATCATAACGCAACGCCAGAATCCTTTGCCGCTGCCGGTTTCTCATAATAAGGAGGTGCTTTATAGCCACAGCCGCTCACAAACAGTATAATGAAGACCATAACACTCAATGCAAATAGTTTCGACATCTTATCCCCCCTTTTTCTTTAATGACGGATGTTATAATAGCTACCATAAATTATTCATTAAGAGCTCACCGATGATTGAAAAAATTCGCTCCCTTCCCCAACAAGCGGGAATCTATCAATACCTAGATAGCGCAGGGAGAATCCTCTACATCGGCAAAGCAAAAAACCTCTCCAAGAGGGTCAAAAGCTATTTTAACCTGACGCCCACCCTCTCCCCCAAACCGACATTGTCGTTACGCATTCAAAAAATGCTCTCGGAGACGGTAGCCTTGCATTACATTATTGTGGAAAACGAACACGACGCTCTGATCTTGGAAAATTCTCTCATCAAACAGCTCAAACCCAAATACAATATTCTCCTGCGCGATGATAAAACATACCCCTATCTCTATGTCGATATGGAAGAGTCCTATCCACGATTCGAGCTCACCCGTAAAATCATCAAAGGAAAAGGGATCCGCTATTTCGGTCCCTTTTCAGTCGGAGCGCGCGATATTCTCGATTCACTCTACGAACTGCTGAAATTGGTTCAAAAAAAGAGCTGTCTTAAAGCGAAAAAAAACTGCCTCTTTTACCAAATGGAACAATGCCTCGCCCCCTGTGAGTTTCCGGTACCGCGGGAGAGTTATCTGCCGATGGTAATGCAGGGAATCGAGTGGATACAAAATAAACGCCGTCTCATTAAACAACTCGAAGGCAAAATGGAGTTTTATTCCGAATCGCTCCGATTTGAAGAGGCAATGACGCTGCGAGATCGTATCGAGAGGATTTCCAAAAGCGAAATCACTTCACAAATCGATCTTGCCTCTACTGAAAATTATGATCTTTTTGCGATTGTGACCAACGAAACACGCGGCTGTATACTCCGTCTCTTTATTCGAGAGGGGAAAGTCGCTTCTTCAACCCATGACTTTATTCCAATCACTCCCTATTTTTCTCTAGATGAAGCGTATGAGAGGATATTAATGGGATTTTACGGCAATGATAAACCCCCTGTCATCGCCCCTATTTTAACCGCACATCCATTCGAATCGAGCGAATGGGTCAGTGAGCATTTAAGTCTCCTCTTCGGGAAAAAAGCGATTCTAGAGGTACCTCAGAGGGGAGGGAAAAAAGAGCTTATTGAATTAGCCATTACCAATGCCCATGAGCTTCTACGAACACCACAGCCGACCAATGAGATTCTATTAGCTCAACTTCAAGAGCTCTTTACCCTTAGTACGCTCCCTCGACGGATCGAAGTATTTGACAACTCCCATCACGGAGGAAGTGCCACCGTAGGTGCCATGATTACATACGATAACGGACATTTTGACAAAAAAGGGTACCGTACCTATCATCTTCAAAGCCGGGATGAATACGGTCAAATGTCGGAAATGCTCCGCCGACGGATAGAGGGATTTGAGTCCAACCCTCCTCCTGATCTTTGGGTACTGGATGGAGGATCGACACTCCGCTCTTTGGCGTTAGATCTCCTAACTTCTCATGGAATTCATCTCGATGTGATTGCCATTAGTAAAGAGAAAATTGACGGTGCATCACACCGGGCAAAAGGGTCTGCACGTGATATTCTCCACACTGAGGATACGACCTTGCGATTGGAAAGTAGTGATAAACGGCTCCAGTTTGTACAGATGCTCCGTGACGAAGCTCACCGAAGTGCGATAACGTTTCACAAAAAAACAAAACTCAAAATCGATCAGGAATCCAAATTATTAACCATTAGCGGGATTAGTATGGCAAAAATACATAAACTTATCGACTATTTTGAAACATTTGAAGCCATAACAAAAAGTGATTTTCAGACACTTTGTGAGCTTATCGGTAAAAAAGATGCTGAAAACATACAAAATCATTACAGAGAAACAACGTCTAAGTAATCTTTTATGGAGTTTATGCCATATTCCACAGATTATGTTTTCAGCAGTTTTTTAGCTAAGGGGTCTCATGATGGAAAAACCTACTCCGGTGGATGAAGAATATATATTTGATGGACGCGCTATTGTTAGCGAAACAGACTTAAAAGGTGTTATTACCTTTGCCAACCGAAAGTTTTGTGAAATTTCAGGATATACCGTTGATGATTTGATAGGGGAACCACATAATATTATACGTCATCCCGATATGCCAAAAGCGGCATTTGCCCAAATGTGGCAAACAGTTCAAGCAGGAACACTCTGGCACGGTTTGGTCAAAAATCTCCGCAAAGACGGACGTTATTACTGGGTTGATACCGAAGTAACACCGACATATGATGAAAACGGCAAAGCCAAAGGGTATATGGCTGCACGCAAACCGGCATCACGCAAAAATATTGATGAGACTGCTGAGCTGTATCGAAAAATGATTGAGCAAGAACAATAAGGGGGGATGCGTGTTATTTTATAACCACAAACAAGAATTTATTGGGATCGATGAAGAGGGACTAAAACTCTTAAACTATGCAACTCTTGAAGATCTACTAAGCGTCTGCAATGACGTTGCTGATCTTTTTGCGAAAGAGCCAGGATATATTCACAACTTTAAAAGTTTCGGGTGGATCGATTTTTTACTCCATGCTGATTCAGATGCACGATCAGCCATCGTCCATGGTAACGGTCGTACCTTTTCGTGTACCCTTCAAATCAACAGCCTTTTTCTGAGCGCAGAGCCTTCTCAAAATGGGTATATCATTGATATGCTCCATATCCAATCCATCAGCGGAGATGAGCTCAAACCTCACCCGATTTTACCGAAAGCTAAACTTGATATCAAACCTCAAAGTTTTGAAACTCCGGCACCGATAGAAACTTCACCATCTATCTTACCAAATTACGATCATATAACCCCTATGACCCTCAGCGAACCGGGCATCCTTGACATCCCTTCATACAACGAACCCGATAGCACCGATGATAATTTAGATGATTTGTATGCCAAACTCTCACTCCCGCTTAGTGATGAAGAGCTAGAAAAAAGTTCCCTTACGCCTGAACCTTCTGCCTCCATTGAACCTCAGCCTGAACCAAAAATTGAGCCTAAAATCGATCTTCCTATGCTGGGAGATGTAAAATACAGCCATGCAGAAAAAGAATTTATCAATACTCTTAAAGTTGATAAATCGTACCGTTTTGATCCAAATGTTGCGGCTAAAGAGCTCGGTTTACCGGTTGATTTAATTCAAGAGTTTATCGGGGACTTTATCCAGCAAGCTTATGAGTTTAAAGCGGAACTGTTTGAAGCGGTACTAAAAGGCGATATCAATAATCTGAAAATATTGTCACATAAACTCAAAGGGGTAGCGGCAAACCTCCGAATTGAAGATGCTTTTGAAACACTGAGCATCATCAATACCTCCGCTGATCCGATTGAAATCGAAGCGAATCTCAAATATTTTTATAGTATCATAGAAAAATTAGAGGGTAAAGAGCCATCATTTGATATAGGCTTTAAAGAGAGTGTTTATGAAGATACTCCCCCTTCAACAAGCCATTCTCTTCCTTCAACTAGTGATGATGATATTTATTCTTTTACCTTGAAAGATAACGAACCACTAAATGTCGATGAAGATGATCTTTATTCAGCTATAAACCTTGATGAAGAACTTCATATCGAGCAAAGCAAAAAGAGTAGTGTTGAAGAAAACTTTGTGTCTATAGCGGAAAGCGTTTCCCCTGAACCGATCCGACCTCTTCATTATGACAAAGCGTTTATTGCCGGTCAGCTTGGTATAGAACATAACTTTTTCGATGAGTTGATTGACGAGTACAAACACGACGCGCTCCGTGCCGGAAAAGAGATCACTGCCTCAATCGGTGCTTTTGACACCCACGCTTGGAAAAGAATAGCCAGCCATCTCAAAGGGATTAGTGACAATCTACGCCTTAGCGAGATATCTGATGAATTGGCTATTTTATCCCTAACCAATGATGCCCAAGAGGCGAATAAAGCCTCCAAAAGACTCAACGGTTTTCTTGAACAGCTATAATAACTAAGAAAGTATAGGAGATCCCATGCAACTAGGACTTAGAAATCGTCTTCGCCTTATCAGTCTCTTACCGATTCTGATACTTTTCACCCTCGCGAGTTACTACGTTTATAATGCGTATGTAAGCTACAAAGGTGCACAACAGCTTCAAGTTAGACTTGAGGGAAACAAACAGCTAAATGACCTGATTAATAACCTTTCACGTGAACGCGGTATGACGGTTATGTATATGGGAAATGCTTCCCCTGCAACTCTTAAATCACTCAATGCGCAGCGTACCATTGTAGATGAAAAAATCGGTGCGTATCAAAAACATCTCTCAACGCTTGATAAAATGAGTGCTCCTGAAGCAAAAAAAGCAGGTTCACTCTCAAAACTCATCAATGACTTGCAAAAACAAATCCTCCTCTCTCGACCTCTTGTCGATAATAAAAGTGCTAACTTTAATCATGTTTTCACTGATATTTACGGTAAATCGGAAGAGCATCTTATCAATGAACTTGCAGACCTTGCCTCATTCCAATTCGATGAAGAGGTAAATTCTCTCTCTTACGCTTATCTCTCATTAGTTCGTGCAAACGAATTTAGCAGTATTGAGCGGGATTACATCACCTATGTTCTCTCACGTGCGACTCCCCTTTCCGAGGAAGAGCTCAACAAATGGGTTTCACTCATTGCAAAAGCCGATACCTTCAATATTGAGGGGTTGAATAATAAAGCAATTCAAGCTCAACTGCAAACCACACTTTACAGCGAAGATAACAGTGAGCTTTTCCTTGATATTACAACGGAGCGAACTGGAATATTGTTACAAAGCACCACCGGTGCATATGAGACACAGTCAGGTATCTGGTTTGCTATGATTTCTGAGAAAGTCGATGCGATCAATGAGGCTGAAAAAGTATTGATCAATGCTATGGATGAACGAGCATTAGTGGTACAAAACCAAGCAGTTCAAGTCCTAATTATTGCAATTACCGTTTGGATTCTAGGGGTATTAGTTGCAATTTTGGGTTACTTCTTCTCTGCAGAAATCACAACCAACATCAGAAATCTTGAATCGGTGTTACGACGCGTTGCTGAAGATACCCATGACACTGAAGCAGAAGTTCTAAGCCATACCATCAACCTCGATACTACTGAAGGTACAGCCCAAGCGTATGCTCTTTTAGAGCGTATTATTGAGCAAACCCTTAATGACAAGCAATACGCGATGGAAGCTTCTGAAGCCAAATCGATGTTTTTGGCAAATATGTCGCATGAAATCCGTACACCGCTTAACGGTATCGTTGGATTTACAGAACTTCTCAAAGATACCGAGCTCCATGATGAGCAGCGTGAATTTATTGATATCATTGAAAAAAGCTCTGAAAATCTTCTTGAAATTATTAACAATATTCTCGACCTCTCTAAAATTGAAAGTAACAAACTCGAAATTGAAGAAATTGTCTTTAATCCTATTGATGAGTTTGAAAGTGCCGTCGAAGTGTATGGCGTACGGGCTTCCGAAAAACATATTGACCTTGCCTGTTTTGTTGATCCAAGTCTTGAACGTCCGCTCAAAGGTGATCCGACTAAAATTAAAGAAGTTGTTATCAACCTCCTTAGCAATGCAGTTAAATTTACCAACAGCGGTGGGGCTATCAGTGTCGATATTCGCCGAGTAGAGTGTGAAATACTCAACCGAACCAAAGTTCGTTTCCAAGTCAAAGATAACGGTATCGGTGTCACCAGTGAACAACGATCTCGTATATTCGAAGCCTTTTCTCAAGCTGACACATCCATTACCCGCAAATATGGCGGTACCGGTTTGGGACTTACAATTTCAAGTCGTTTCGTTGAACTTATGGGGTCAAAACTCGATCTAGAAAGCGAACCGGGTAGTGGTACAACTTTCTTCTTCACCCTAGAATTTGAAGAAATTGAAACCCTCAATGAACCGCTTAAAGGATCATTTTCCAATATTAATGCCGTTATTTTGGAAAACCATTCGAAGAAAAAACTCCAAAATACTTACCTCAAAGAGTATTTGGATTATTTCGGTGTCAGCTATACAACTTTCCACGAACTCGATGAACTTAAAATGTTGGAACGTCAGGTCAATTATGACTTACTCTTTATTGATAATGACTACACTAGTGATAATGATTTGATTGGATATACCTCTTCTCAAGAGCAGCTTGTTCTTATCACTAAATCATTTTATATGAAAAAAATCGATTCTATGGGGATCGATATTTTCAAAGTCTTATACGAACCGCTCAACAGTTCTAAAATTCGTACAACCCTTGATGCGTATGATGCGGAAGCATTCAGCAATCGTAAAGTCAAAGTATCCCGACGTAAAAAATTCGATGAGAAGAACTCCCGCTTTGCAGCAACTGCTCTTGTCGCGGAAGATAATATCATCAATCAAAAACTCATACGTCGTACACTTGAAGATCTTGGTCTTGAGATCACTCTTGCTAGTAACGGTCTTGAAGCATTCGAAAAACGTAAAAACGGTAGTTTTGACATTATCTTCATGGATATTCAAATGCCGGTACTGGATGGGATTGAAGCAACCCAGGAAATTTTAGATTTTGAAGAAGACTACGGTCAATCACACATACCAATCATTGCTCTAACCGCCAATGCACTCAAGGGAGACCGAGAACGATTTATGGCGGCGGGGATGGATGAATACACCACCAAACCATTGGTACGTAGTGAGATCATCTCATTGCTCAATAATTTCCTATCCCATAAAATTATTGAAATCAATCCTATTCCAAAATCAGCCCATGAGGTTATCACTTCACCTGAAGATACGGTTTCCGAGATAGAAACATCTGATTTTTCACCGCTTGTCACTGATGAGTTAGCGTCAGTAGCTACAGCTAAAGAAGCGAGTGTGCCTGAATTATTAGTTGAAGAGGTAGTAGAAGATGCGATACTCCCAGAACCTGCTATAGAAGAGCGTTCATCTGCCTATGATGCAGATATCTTACTTGCAAAGCAAAATACACTAGAATTAAAACTCTTTTCTCGTATTCTTGATGATTTAGGATACACCTATAAAACGGCAACAAGCGCAGAGGAACTCATTGAAGAGCTACGTGAACACAACTATAAACTTGCACTTTTCGATAAAAAAATAAGTTCGTTGAACCTCAAGGATCTCTATGATATAATCCGCGCTAGTGATAGTGAAACATCGCTGGTTATGCTCATCGATCCAAGTGCCCCTGAAGAGGCAAATGATGCAACGTATGTACATGAAATTATCAAAAATATCATCAACAAAGACCTATTGCGTCTTGTTTTTGAAAAATTTATCTAAACGAATGGGGAAATTCTAAATGGATGGGAAAAAACTAAAAGTTCTGGCGGTTGATGATGATATGATCAACCTCAAGCTACTCAAAACCATGTTAATGAAGACCCCAAATGTTTCTGCGGTCGTAGAGGCAAAAAACGGTGCAGACGCCATCGGTATTCTGAAATCTCAGAACGATATTGATATTATCTTACTCGATATTATTATGCCGGTCATGGGTGGTATCGAGATGCTAAAAGTAATCCGTGCCGATGACTCATTGCGTCAACTTCCTGTTATCGTACTCACTACAGATGAGACAAAAAAAGGTGAAGCATTAGAGTGCGGAGCTAACGGATTTTTAATGAAACCTGTCCGCGAAAAAGATGTCCTCGCTAAAATTGCACAACTCGCTCTTTAAAATATACTCTTTTCTCGCCTAGGGCGAGAATTCAACTTACATTTTCTGCATTGTCCGTCTAAAATACCGAATCTCTTCACTTAGGTTAAGATCAGGGCTACTCGTCACAACAACATCCATTAAAATACTTCCGTTTGATTCCGGCGTTTGTATATTGCGAATATAATCAACACACTGTCCATCATTAGCAATATTAATATTTCCAAATCCAACATAACGCAATGTAATGTTAATATCAAATATCGGATTGGTCGCACTCGGGTATTGTGCATCAATACGGTTAATACAGTTTTGTAAAGCATTATGATTATGCCCTGATACAGCCAGAAGAGCATACTCTGTTGCACTACGGGTTAATCCCAATGCTTGCTCATGTAAATATAGATTTTCGGTTTTTTTCGTTGTAGTAGCCGTTAGCTGCATTATAACCGCCATAATTACCGCAATGATAACAATAAAAAATATCGCCATAATCATCGCCATACCGCGACGTTTTAAAATACGGTTTTTTCTTTGCATATTGAAAATGCTCCTGTCCCGTTATTATCTTGAAATAATTTTGCGTCCTGAATACATACTTGGACTTTCATCGCATCACCCGCTGAGCGAAATCGGAAGGTATCAACATTTTCCATCAACACTTCCGATGTACCATTGGCATACGATTGTCCGTTCCATGGACGGTAATCGTAGTGGAGAGTCAATGTTCTGGCAGCTTTGTCATATACCAATGCGTATGCAGTCCATGAGAGTTTATAAAATTCATATATATTCTGACCTGAGAAAGTGGATACAGTAGTACTCAAAATATTGTCATTTCCAGCAGTAACATTTACTCTGTGTACCGTTGTTGTCTGATTAGCTATTAAATTACCATCCCATCCGAAACCGCTCTGGACATTAAAATTACTATCTTGAACAAAGAAAACTCCTGCTCCAACACCATTAAACCCGCTCGGAGAAAGGGCTTGCCATACATTGAGAATACGACTTGCATTGGTTTCAGACGTATTTAATATAGCTGTATTTCCATTAGCTTTAGTTGCTTTAACATCTATAAATCCACTCCATAACGGCAAAGTACTATTGCCATCTCCACGCCATCCGTCTATATCATACCCTACCCATTCTAATACTGTAACATTGGCTGTATTCACAAGTGCTTGGTTTACACTTGCAGGTGAATTATACACACCAGGTGCATTATCAAGTCGAACGATTTCTGAACCGGGGATACGATACTGTAACCGATTGGCGATTTGTT
>NZ_JAFLKV010000003.1:0-2998 GCF_019163035.1 Sulfuricurvum sp. | reverse complement strand
GCACAACGGAGGTTAGTTTGATCGGCAGGAGTAGTTGCGGGATTGCCATGAATATCGTTTTGCGAAAAGACAAAACGATTGTTACCTGTCAAGTCCGTTGCATTATAATTAATAGCTCCTCCAGTAGGATTAAGTGCATCATTGATCCGTAAAATATCGACTTGCATTTGATACTTACGTTTATACCCTGAAGCATCAGCAGCAAATCCAACTTCAAATCCACTAAGAGCAGACGCGCTTATATTACGATCATCCATCCCCACAACGATTTGATTACCAAACGCATCTACTGTATTATTATTATCCCCTATTCCTGTTACTGTGGTTAGATTTGAAAAAAAGGTACGATGACTACTCCCACTCAATCGAAAATTAGCAACATTTCGATTAAATGCTCCAGTATTAAAATCTGTTCCATCTACAAGACGAGCCGTAGTTTGATGATTCTCCGCCAAATCAGCCCAACTAAGAGAAGCTTCATCCCACTGAAAGGTCAACACTTGTGACAATTTTGTAGATGCTGCCAGTATCGCCTCCTGTGCCAAGTTTTTATCTCTTGATGCACTGTCAACTTGCATAACCATCGGGAGGGAGATAACGGTAATCGCCATAATAACGATTGCAAAAATCAGCTCTATAAGGGTAAAAGCTCTTCGTCTCACCACATAATTCTCCTGTTACTGATTTTTTCTGTATCCGAATCAGTCGCCGTTTTCGCTTTTTGCGTTTGACCGATCCAACCACTCGATTTGTAAAACTCAACCCCGAAATTATTACTGGTTACGTCAAGCCAATCACTCGCATCGAGCTGAACCGTACCGCGGAATGGATACCCAAAACTGCCATCATAGGTAAAGCCCCGCTTCTCAAATCCACTACCACTCATTGTTCCCATACACCCAGTTGTTGTACTAACGGTAATTTGTGCAACTGTTGTCGCAGTAATATTTCCGTCCGTTCCAACAGAATGCAATGTATTTTTATACCAATTTGGATCGGGTGACTCACTTAGAGCAGGCATTGCCCCAAACGTTGTTACAATCAATGGATCACTACCATTGGTATCATAAAACTCATACCACACCCTTCCGCATCCCGGATTGTTTGAAAATCGATAATCAGGAGCATCAGTACGTCCATAGAGGAAAACAGCATTCCCTGTCGTTCCATTGCTCGTTCCTGCTTTATTGGTTGTATTATTTTCTACTAGTGCTGAATATGCGCCATCTATGTATGTTTTACTAATGGATATATTAACCTCTGTCGCATTAATTTCCAATGGATTAATAGGAAGTGACGCATTACGATCAAAATTGAATTTGAGTACTCTTGATGTATTTGCATCGTTCCAACTCAAATGAGTAATCCCATCCGTAAATCCTATAGTGCTACTCGTGATATTATTTTCATTAGCACTCCCCTTTACACTGTCTACGATACTAGGTAACACTGAAATCGGGAATT
Source organism: Sulfuricurvum sp. (assembly GCF_019163035.1). Taxonomy (GTDB): domain Bacteria; phylum Campylobacterota; class Campylobacteria; order Campylobacterales; family Sulfurimonadaceae; genus Sulfuricurvum. The sequence continues at coordinate 1,534 of NZ_JAFLKV010000003.1, read as the reverse complement.
CATATAAACCGGTTGTAAAGTTTTTAGTAGCTACCCCTTGTTTATTTTGGGAGGTAATATTAAAATCCAATTTTGCTGACATATTCAAATCATTAGACATATAGGTAAAATTTCCATCTCGTGAATCAACAATTCGAATACCTGATGCTACAAACTGATAGGGGATAAAGGTAAAATTCCCCTCTCCTACGATTGTTCTTTGAGAAGTGCTAGTATCATTTAGATCAATATTTGCCCAATTCATATCACTTATATCTACTTTTATTCGACCAACATCATTATACGTTATTGAGGTATTTGAATCGCCTAATCCATTCACAAAATTAAATACTTTTGGAAAACTAGCTGTGCCATTGAGTCCGCTGTTTTCAGTACCATCAAGCATCCGTTTAGTTAGTGCTATTGTTAAGTTAGACATTGTCTGATTATACTCAGGGGTATCGGTAGAGGGAGTTCCATATTGATACGCATGGAGAGATAAATTATACTCTTCCCCTGATCTGAGAAGGTTCAATGATCCTGCTGATGTGAGATTAAAATTAAAGCTATTCGGACGTGTTGCAAAATCATTCGAGTTAGCAGTTCTACAAACATTTGTATAGCCTGTCTTACAGGTTGCAATTGTAGAACCCGTTGTGTGATCCCAACAGTCTGTCCAAACCATCGAATCATTCGCACAATATTTGAATTCAAAAAAGAGCCTTTTAGATGCTTTTGGCCATGTTTCATTTCCGTATGGCCATTTTATAGCTGGAATTTCAAAACGTGTTTGATTAAAGTCTGCTATTTGACCAAAATACCAAATATTTTTAGCTACTTCTGTACTCCCAGCCATATAGGTATCATCTAAAAATATCCCTGCACTGATATTGAAATCACCTCGTATATCAGATAGATCATTTGTCAACAATACGACATCAAACGGCATTGTTTGATTTACTATTTTAGTTGTTAAGTTCGCCTCTTTATATTGTGTACCGGAAAGCGATACGCCATGTTCGACAACATTAAACGGACCTTTCACTAACGCATAACGAATTGTAAAATCGTAGTTGTCCTCCGCCATACACATATAATCGTAATACGGATATTTATCATCCAAATCATCATTGTGTCTAACATGTCCTTGATCATCATATAAAAAGTTGAGCCATGCATTCGCCGTGTAGTTACCGTTTGGCTCATAATATGGATAATTACCAGTACTATCAAAATTATCCCCAGCTCCGGTACGTGAAATAAACCAATCGTTCGTTTTATTCAAATCTTGCAGTACTGAACGCCACCCTTTTGCCCCCATAGTATCCGCATACGTATAGGTATTAGTGGGTGTAGCTATCAAATCGGTATTGCTATAATGTCCCCAACTGTAATAATCTCTGGTAGCAACTCCACTATCATTATTTTTTCGAGCATAATCGATCTCTCCATCTTTTAAATTTTGAATATTATGCATCGGAGAACCACTCATCCACCCTGTTGTACTAGTAGATGTACCACCCCATTTTTTGTACGTACCATTAACATCATTATT
>NZ_JAFLKV010000121.1 GCF_019163035.1 Sulfuricurvum sp. | reverse complement strand
AACAAAGATAATAAGGACCTATATTATGAAAACATTGATCAAAATCAAACCAAAAGATTACAAAGTAGGCGATATTGTAAAAATCGACTTTATGGCGATGCACCCGATGGAAACCGGTATGCGTAAAAACAAAGATACGGGTGTGTTGATCCCTGCTGAGTACATCGATGAAGTTAAATTTTCTTTTAACGACACACTGATTACGAAAATGGTGATTTGGGAATCGCTCTCGGTTAACCCTTTGATGTCTATCAGTTTCAAAGTGCCGGGTGCGGGAACACTCAAAGTGGTTGCGAAAGACAACAAAGGGCAAAGTGTCGAGACGACCAGTGCCATTACTCCAAAAGGATAAATCATGCGTACGTTATCAATCACGACGGCATTGGTGTGTTTAGCACTTTTGAGTTCAGTCAATGCGGAAGAGAAACTCAGTATGTCGGATGCGGATAAAGCGATGTATGCGGAACTACTCGAAAACAATCCGGCAGAGATGGAAGTGGGAGAGGGCGAAGCGCTTTTTAACTCTTTGATCGGAACTGCTGCTTATGCCAAAATGTTGGGTGTCAAAGAGAAAGATTTGCCGAAAATGATTGCAGGGTTTCCTCGTTATGTTGAACCGGCGAAAAAAGTTATAACCTTGTCTCAATCGCTTCAAATGGCATTGGCGGATCAGGGTAAACCTGTTTCTAAATTGGAAAGTCCTGAAATAGTTAAAATGACGGCATATGTCAAATCGTTGGCAAATACCCAGAAAACCTCTATCGATGTGAAAGCAAACGCGCATATGAAAGAGATGATGAAACTTGGTCAAGAGGTGTTTGAAGAGCGTCGAGGCGGTCGTGGTCTCTCATGTAACAACTGTCACAGTGCCGATATCGTAGGGCAACGTCTTCGTATGCAACCGCTCCCTGATTTGGGTGCAAAAGAGACAGCGGCGGCGGGAACATGGCCGGCATATCGTATGACACAGGGACAAATGGTAACGTTGGATAAGCGTATGCAACAATGTATGGAAAATGCCCTTTTAGCGAAAATCCCTCTCGGATCACGTGAAATGGTTGCGCTAGAAGTGTATGTCACTAACAAAACCAAAGGCAATGCGATCCAAATCCCCGGTTTGAAACGTTAAGGGGGAAGTTATGGATTTATCACGAAGAGACTTTTTCCATATTGCTGCCGCTCTTGGGATCGGATTACCGGCTGTTGCTTCTGCAGCGGCAGGTCCTAAGCGGATTGACGAAGTGGGATTAAAAGATATTTACAGCTTCAACGCGAAAGGGAATGTGACGTTGTTGCATATCTGTGATATGCACGCCCATATTAAACCACTCTACTGGCGTGAACCATCGACATTGATCTCGGCTCCGAATTTGACGGGGACACCGGGATTTTTGTGCGGTGAGTCGTTTTTGAAACATTACGGGATGCAGGGTAAAACCTTGGATGCCTATTTCGATACGTTTATGAATTTCGACTCTCTTGCCCATAAATTCGGAAAAATGGGGGGAATTTCACACATGAAAACCCTCATCAACCATGTCAAAAAAGAGCGTGGTGCCGATAACGTATTGCTCCTTGACTCAGGGGATACGTGGCAGGGGACGGGCGTTGCCCTTAAAACGACCGGTGAAGCGATCGTAAAAGCCCAAAATTACCTCGGTGTAGACGTTATGGTCGGTCACTGGGAATTTACCTACGGTAAAAAACGGGTCAAAGAACTCATCGAGATGTTGAACGCAAAATTTATCGCTCAAAATGTTATCGGCGATGATTCATTTGCCGATGATTTTGAAGAGTCGATTTTTGAACCTTACACGATTATGGAACGCGGCGGAGCGAAGATCGGTATTATCGGTCAAGCGTTTCCGTTTACCTCTACGGCGAACCCGAAAGAGTTTACCCAAGGGTGGAGTTTCGGTTTACGTTTAGATACCCTCCAAACGTATGTGGATAAACTCCGCAAAGAGGAAAAAGTGGACTGTGTCGTTGTCCTCTCCCATGATGGTTTCAGTGTTGACCAAGAGGTTGCTCGTCAAGTCAAAGGGATCGATTTCATCCTCAGCGGACACACCCATGATCCTTCACCGCGACCGAGCGTTATTAACGGTACGGTAATCATTATCGCGGGAAGCCACGGTAAATATGTGGGACGGCTTGACATCGATATCCAAAACCATAAGGTTAAAGGGTATGAGTACAAACTCATCCCTGTAGCCTCCAACCTAATCCCTGCCGATCCTGAGGGTGAAGCGTTGGTCAAAGAGCTGTACTCACCGTATGATTCCGAGCTTTCAGAAGTGTTGGGGATTACGAAAAATACGTTGTTTAAACGTGATACATTCCATTCAACGTTCGATCAGTTGATCAATGATTCGATTATTGATGCGATGGATTCGGATATTTCGTTTACCCCAGGATATCGTTGGGGAACCACGGTTTTAGAGGGTGATTCGATCACGATGGATCACGTCTATGATATGACGGCGATCACCTATCCGAACGTCTATACGTTCGAGCTAACGGGAATGCATATCCGCACCCTTCTTGAAGATATTGCGGATAACGTCTTTAATGCGAATCCTCTCTATCAACAAGGGGGCGATATGAGTCGTCTCGGCGGTGTGACCTATGAGATTCGTGTCGGTGCCGCCAGCGGTAAGCGTATTACCAACATCTTAGTTGGGGGGAAACCTCTGAGTGATTCGAAAGTGTACAAAGTCTCTTCATGGGGCGGTAATTTGCAAAATGCGGGTAGTAATCTTAAAGATTCTCTAACCCGTCCGGTGTATGATATTACATCCGTGTATATTCGCCGTCAGAAAAATGTGAACATCAGCGGTAACAGCAATGTCCGTATCATGGATTATGACTGCGGATGTCCGAAAAAAGGTGCGAAAGGGTGCTAACCACTCTTTTGACAATCGATTAAACTTAAGGAGTTAGGAATGAAATTAGTAAAACTTAGTATGGTAGCAGCTGCTACTTGTTTATTAGCAACGTCGGCGTATGCTCTCAAAACGGAAGATCGTAACCTAAAAGCAAACGGTCAGGTTGAATACTTGAAAGCACCGGGTGCCGTAAACTCTATTGGTGAGATGTTTACTGAGGGTGAAGTGTATGGACGTATGCGATCCAATATGTTTTGGTGGGATTGGGAAAATGAATATCACGTTGCTGGCGGTACTGCTGATAATAATGTATGGGGTATCGGCGGTAGTTTAGTCTATAAAACAGGTTTTTATAATGGGCTAGGTGCTACAGTTGGTTTTTACGGGACAACACCTTTATCTAATGAAAATCTTGTGCCAGGAACAACGAGTAACTCAGGTAAAGCAGGTAAAGATGCCTATCGTACGAGTATTGATGGAAAAGAAAGTGGAATCGGAGTTTTCGCTGAAGCCTATGGAGAGTACAAAGCGGGTAAAACCAATGTAAAAGTAGGTCGCCAAGGTATAGACAGTATTATGCTCGCAACAAATGATACGAAAATGATTCCAAATACCTTTGAAGCGGCAATGATCGAAAACAAAGATCTTCCAAGTACAACGGTTCGTGCTGGATATATAATGGCTCAAAAACTACGTGATCACCAAACATTCCATAGTATTTTGGCATATGATAGTGGTACAAGTGGATCAAGTAAAGTGGATAAAATTTATCAGAATGATGATTCAGGTGTTCACAAAGGATTGAGTGTGAAAAATATTCGTGCATTGCGCGAAGATGCGAATCCTGAGATGGTATTGGCTATAGTTGAGAATAAATCAATACCTAATTTGAAACTCGATGCAGAATATGTTAGTATTGATGGATATTTTTCAACGGTGGTTGCAGAGGCCAATTATCAAATTGCTGTAGGCAATGGTTGGACATTGACTCCGGGTCTCCGTTATCTTCGACAAATGGATGATGGCGCAGGTAAGATCGGAGGCGCTTCATTAAATGGAAAAACGGCTACAAACGCTAATGGCGGAAATCTTACTGCACGTAATTCATATACAAACCCTTCAAGTGTAGATGGGAATATCTGGATGGGGCGTTTAGTATTGGCTAACGGTCCTCTATCATTGATGGCAGGATATTCTGATGTTGCTGATAAAGCCGATATCATCGCTCCATGGCGCGGTTTTCCGACAGGTGGATATACTCGTGATATGGCGCAGTTAAACTGGATTGCCAATACACAATCATGGATGGTTAAAGCCGATTATAATTTCGATAAAGCAGGAGTTGTTCCGGGACTTATCGGCGCACTATCATACGCTGATATGGATTTCGATGATAAAAAAATGTTAGCAGTTGCATCTGATTTAAGTGATCGTTCAATCATACATTTAGATTTGATTCAAACATTTAAAACATTGCCGAATATGGAGTTCAAATTACGTTTTGCGGCTATTGATGCTGAAGCATCTACAAAAACAAGTCCAACTTTAGTTGTAAACGGCGAGTCATACAACGAATACCGTTTCGAAGTTAACTACCTCTTCTAAAGGCTGAATGATGAAAACGTTGTTGGGAACTTTATTATTAACCGTAACAAGTTTGAGTGCATTTGATTACGCACTCAAACCGGTACGTGTAACTCCGGATGTTCACTGTTTTTTTGGCAAACCGGAGATTATGGATAAAACCAACAACGGCAATATCGTAAACAGTTGTTATATCGATGCAGGTGAGGGGTACGTTGTCGTCGATACCGGTCCCTCGTATGCGTATGCAGAGTCTGCGTACAAAGAGATGAAAAAAATCAAATCCCTTCCGGTTAAACTCGTTATTAACACCCATATCCATGATGATCATTGGCTGGGAAACGGATTTTTTACCCAAAGCGGAGTTAGTGTTGTGGGTTCGGATGACTTTTTGCATAATGTTAATGTGCAGGAAGCGACACGAATGCAAAATACTATCTCTCCCGCGGCATACAAGGGTACGGTATCGACACTTCCCACAGAGATTATTTCGGAAACTACCCGTAAAAAGGTTGGGAATCAGGATATTGAACTCAAAATCATCCCCCGCACGGCACATAGCACCAAAGATTTGGTCGTATATCTACCAAAATCGGGCGTATTGTTTGCCGGTGATTTGGTCTTTAACGACCGTCTCCCCTCAGTAAAAGGGGGTAACATAAACGGCTGGATCACCACTCTCGAAGAGCTTGAATCGATGGGAGCACTACATATAATCGGCGGGCATGGACGTAATACCGAGAAAAACAGCTCTAAAATGACCCATGAATATCTTACCCAAATGCGTTCCGAGATCCGTTTGGCGATAGACTCGGGGTTAGGGATTGATGAGACGATCAAAAAAGTTCAGATGGCAGAGTACCGAAAAATCAAACTTTACGATTCGATGCAAAGCGGCAATGTGGAAGCATCGTATCGAGTTTTAGAATGGGAGTAATGATGAAACGATTCGTTTTACTAGCGACTCTCTTTTCGACTTTAGCATTCGGTGATGTCCGTTTCGCACAGCCTGAACCATCTATCGAAAAGCCTCGTGAAGTGGTCATGGGGATTAGTCATGGGGATGATGAATCGATTCATCACGGTCTCAGTACGGCAAACAATGTTCTGAAATTTTACGGACCGGAGAAGATCCATTTGCGGATTGTTGCCTACTACCACGGTATCCGCACATTGCTCAAAAGTGAAAAAGAGATTGCGGTGCGGGTTCGAGCCTTGCAGCAATACGGTGTTGAGTTTGTCGCCTGCGGCAACACGATGGAGACCAAAAAGATCACTCCCGATCAACTGATCGATGATGTCGAGATCGTCAGTGCGGGAATCGCCGAAGTGATCGAACGTGCCACAGAGGGCGCATTTTACATTCAACCTTAGGAGTTAAACCATGAAAATTCTTCTCATGACAATCTTGACGGGATTTTTATCCCTTTTTGGCGGTGATCTTCATCTTTTCAGTGTTCCCAATGCAGATGGTAAATACAATGCTTCTGTTATTGAAAAAGCGCTTGAGTCGAATGGCTTTGTCATTTCCTCTAACAGTGAAATGAACGGTCCGTTTATGAAACAATTCGGTCAAAGCGATTTTACTCAATTCAATCTCTTGACGGCATATCATAAAGTTCATGCAGAGTCATTGGTAAAAGCTCATCCTGATGCGGGAATTTTTGTCCCGATGGGATTTGGTATTTATCAACGCAGTGGTGAAAAAGAGCTTCACGTATCTATTCTTACTGCCGATGCGATGACAAAAATCGCCGGCTTTAAAGCTAAAGAGTTCGCATTGATCGAAAAAGAGGCGCTCTCATCTCTCAAAAAAGCGTTACCGAATGCGAAAGTCACAATGAGCGAAACATCACTTCCTGCCGAGGGTAAACTACTCAGCCGTTATGTGAAAGCAAGCACTGCTGAGAGTTGGAAAAGTGACAAAGAAGAGACCGAGATGATGATCGAAGACGGTTTGAAACCTGCCGGTTTTGTAATGTCCAACTTTACCGACTATAACTTTGCTCTCGGCGAAAAGAGCCCGTTCGATTTTTACGATACGTATTCGATCTGTAAACTCAAAGTGATCTATACGGTAGCCAAAACCCGTCCTGAAGCAGCAGCATTTGCACCGTGTACGTTGATGGTGTATAAGAAAAAAGATGCGAACGAAATCGTGATGGGATTCCCGGGAGTATATAACTGGATGAGCAGTGCACGTGTCAATGATGCTGAGGCTAAAGTGGTTCTAGTGCAGGCGCAAAAAGATTTTCAGGCCGTTCTGCAAAGTACGGTTGAATAAAATAAATCGTCATTTAACTTTTTCTTAAAGTTAATCCTCTTATACTGAGCAACAGCGAGGTATAAGATGCTTAAAACCCTTTTTACTATCTTTTTTACACTGAATATTCTTTTTGTTTCTTCCTGGGGGCAATCTGAGTCAAATGGCAAACCAACTGCTGTTATCGGTGTTATGGCATTTCGCTCGAAAGTCGATACCCTCAAAGAGTGGCAGCCCTTAGCCGACTATCTGAGCGCAAAAATATCGACACACCATTTTTCTATACGCCCTTTAACCTATTCCGAGTTCAATGAAGCAGCCGCATCCGATGAACTTGATTTCATGTTTACCAATCCTGAACACTATATTTATCTCTCTGCCAAATATGAAGCAAGCCGTATGGCAACACTGATTCGTGCTAACATCGGCGGAAAAGAGTTGACACAATTCGGGGGGGTGATTATCGCTCGTTCCGATCGTAAAGATATTCAAAACCTAAACGATTTACGGGGCAAAAATATTGCCGCCGTCGATGAGCTCTCTTTGGGAGGATATTTAGCACAGCGGGTATTGTTGCAAGAGAACGGAATTGATATAACCAAAGAATCGGAGATTCAATTCACTGATATGCCTCATGACAAAGTTGTCTATATTGTTGAGAGCGGTTCGGCGGATGCTGGGTTTATCCGTACCGGTGTGTTGGAAAAAATGGTAAAAGAAGGAAAAATAGATCGTAAAGATTTCAAGATTATCCATCAGATGGGTAAATTTTCTCAAGTAATTTCAACTGTGCTTTATCCGGAATGGCCGTTTGCTTCATCTAAAAAAACGAATCGACATTTAGCCAATAAGGTAGCGGTTGCTTTGCTAAATTTACCGTATGGCTCTGAGATAACAAAAACAGCAGGGTATTATGGATGGAATATACCCTTGTCATATGAGGAAATTCGGATGATGATGCAAACATTGCGAATCAAACCGTATGACACGGTTCCTCCGTTTTCTTTGAGCGATGTTATCCAACGCTACGCATTTTATATTATTCTAGTGTTAAGTGCCGTGATCGCTTTGTTGATTTATTTTACTACCAATATGAGACGTTTGGCGAATCGGCTACGTTTTAAATCCGAGTCACTTGAAAATCAGATCACAGTTGTTCAGGAGCATGAAAAATCTCTACGCCGCGCCGCCGGTGTTTTTCATAACTCCCGAGAAGGGATTGTGATCACCGATCCGAACAAAATAATTATTGAAGTAAATGAAGCATTTTGTGAATTAACAGGTTACAGGAGAGAAGAATCGATAGGACAAAAGCCGCTTATACTGCGTTCAGGGAAACACGAAAAGGAGTTCTACGATCAACTCGATGAAGCGATAAATGTTGGAAAATCTTGGCGCGGAGAGATATGGAATAAGAAAAAAAACGGTGAGCTGTATGCGGAGTTTTTACGCATAGATGCGGTGCGTGGCAATAATGGTGAAGTGGAAAACTATATCGGTATTTTCAGCGACATAACCGAGCACAAACAACGCCAAGAACAGCTCCACCACATGGCGAATTATGATCCGCTGACTAATCTCCCTAATCGTCACCTATTTATGACGTTGGCGGAACAAATCTTGTCTTTTTCAAAACGGAAAAATTCGAAAGCGGTTGTCTCATTTCTCGATTTGGACGGATTTAAAAATGTGAATGATATGCATGGTCATGATGTCGGTGACAATGTTTTGAGACAAGTCTCCCATCGTCTTGAAAAAGAGCTCCGCCAGAGTGATGCGATTGCTCGGATAGGAGGGGATGAATTTGTGATCATTTTCTGTGATATTAACTCGGTGAATGACGTTCAGCCCCTTTTTGAGCGAATACTAAAAGCGTTAAAGGAGCCTTTTGTGGTCAATGAACATTTAATGACTATCGGTGTAAGCATTGGGGCGGCATTTTATCCCGATCACGGGGAAGAGATCGAGATTCTTGTTCGTCATGCCGATGCGGCAATGTACCATTCCAAAGAGAACGGACGAAACCAAGTAACCTACTTCGATCAAGAAAAAATGGGGAGAGACGTGTTATAATCTCCATATTTCCGCCTGAACATAGGCACTTGTAGAGTATTTATGCCTTTATCCCTGATTGAGTCTTCACACCATATTGTTCTAATCGCCCATACCAATCCTGATGCTGATTCACTGGGTGCGGCATGTGCGTTTTACTCCTATTTACTGCGAAACCAAAAAAAAATCACCCTTTTTTGTGCTTCTGAAGCACTCAATCCAAATCTAGCCTTTTTGCCGTGGTTTGATAAACTCACCCACCGATTCCCCTCGGATGCGGATTGCATGATTAGCTTTGATTGCGGCAGTTACGCTCGTTTAGGGATTGAAAAAGAGCTTCCTCTTATAAATATCGATCATCACGCTAGCAATGATTTTTACGGTACCCATAATATTGTCAACACTTCCGCGATCAGTACGACCGAAGTTGTTTATGAGTATTTTGTTGCCAACAGTATAAAAATCAATGGTAAAATAGCGACGGCACTTTATGCGGGATTACTCGATGATTCGAGATGTTTCAGTGCGAGTGAATGCAATGCCAAAACCTTTGCGATGGCACACGCGTTGAACGAGTTAGGTGCTGATCACGCGCTATGCAGTGAGTGGCTTTTTGGGCGTCATTCCCTAGCATCGCTCCGAATAAGAGGAGAACTCCTTAAGCAAATGAAGCTTATCGGTGAGGGACGACTTGCATTGTTTGAGGTTCCCTTATCATTATTGGAAGAGAGCGGGGCGAGTGTAGCTGAGTGTAAAACAGTGTTAGATGAGGCTCTGGGGATGCGATGTGTCCAAGCCGCACTGATGGTGATCGAACGCACTAATGGGGAGAGAAAGCTCTCTTTGCGAACAAATGGAGTGATTGATGCGTCAAATATCATGGCACCTTTCGGCGGTGGCGGGCATCTAAAACGTGCCGGTACAATTTTACGAGAAGAAAATCAGAGTGAGCTTGTCAAAGATTTGATAACCATGATAAAAAAGGAGTTGGTGTGAGAAGAGGCCGAAACAATTCGGGAATAATTGGATGGATAATAGTAGTAGCGGTGTTAAGCGCGTTTGGATTTATGGCATTTTCGCCTCTTTTTGAGAGAGATGAGCCGAAAGTGACACTATCTCAAGAGGGGTATTGGAATTTTAGAGATCCTATCCATGTAAACGTAGAAGATGCAAGCGGATTAAAATCATTTAAGGCGACCCTTTCAACACCGCATGATGAGTGGTTGGTAAGTGATCAAAACACGCTATCAAAAGTCACTAAACAATCTTTTGATATCCTCCCTCCAAAAGGGGTTCGACGCGTTGAAGCGACATCGGTTCTCCTTAAAATCGAAGCAACGGATAACAGTTTATGGGGCCTTTTCATGGGGAATACCTATAAACAAGAGATCACGTTGGTGATCGATCAGCGTCAACCGATCTTGTCTATCATTGCAAACTCCTATAAAATCCAAAAGGGGGGCTCCGCGATTGTTATTTTTAGAGCGGAAGATCCTAATATGGATAGTTTGAAAATTCAGACCAATTTCGGAAAAACATTTCTTGCTCAGCCGTTCATCAAAAAAGGGTATTATGCTTCACTAGTGGCTTGGCCTGTTCAAGAAGCGAGTTTCAGTGCAACAGTTATTGCACGTGATAAAGCAGGGAATGAAGTAAAAAGTGCTATTCCCCTTCGTTTAAAAGATCATGTTTATAGGGTGTCTAATATTGAGCTAAGTGATGCATTTTTAGATGGAAAAATTGCGGAACTTGCCAATACATATGAGCAAACGGCGGGGGTAGATGATCGATTGCAACAATTTGGGACCATCAATGAAAAAGTACGTAGTGATAATGAGAAAATTATCCACGATATCACCTCGAAAGTCTCTAATACATTGGTTGCTGATTTCCAACCTGCCCCTTTTTATCCTTTGGTTAACGGTCAGAAAGTAGCTGATTTTGGAGATCACCGCATCTACAGTTACAAAGGAAAAGAGAACCTTTCTAATGCGTACCACATGGGGTTGGATTTAGCGAGTATCCACATGGGAGTGATCACGTCATCCAATGGGGGAAAAGTAGTATTTGCTCAGAATAATGGCATTTACGGGAATCTGCCGATTATCGACCACGGTTTCGGGCTGTATACCCTTTATGGGCACTGTTCTGAACTGAACGTTCAAGAGGGCGACACGATTGTAGGTGGCCAGCAGATCGCTAAAACCGGACTGAGCGGTTATGCAATGGGAGACCATCTCCATTTCGGTATTTTAGTACAGGGGATCGAAGTTCGTCCTGAAGAGTGGATGGATAGCAAATGGATCAGTGACAACATTAGCAGTGTTATTGATAACGCTAAAGTTATCATTAACCAACGCTGAAACACGGTATAATTCTTTATATTTAAGAGCGAGGGAAACACCCGATATGATGCAAACAACGATTGGTAAAAGTGTCGAACTCGTAGGGATCGGTTTGCACCGAGGTTCTCCCGTAAAGCTACGAATTGAACCCTTAGGTGCCAACAGCGGTATCGTTTTTTATCGGAGTGATGTGGGTGTGTCAATCCCTCTTATCCCAGCCAATGTCGTTGATACCAAAATGGCAACGGTCATCGGGCGCGAGGGGGTTACTATCTCGACCATTGAGCATATGCTCTCGGCTATTTACGCTTACGGTATCGATAATCTTCGTGTGATTGTTGATGCGGATGAGGTTCCGGTGATGGACGGCTCATCTATGAGCTTTTGTATGCTCCTCGAAGAAGCAGGTGTTGTTCCTCAAGATACCCCTAAAAAAATCATGCGAATTAAAAAAGAGGTGATTGTACAAGAGGGGGATAAGTATGTGAAACTGATCCCATCCAATGATATGAATTACGATTTTACGATCAAATTCTCTCACCCCGTCATCGATAAGCAAAGCTATGTTTTAGCATTTACCAAAGAGAACTACAAAAAAGAGATTGCCCGTGCACGAACCTTCGGGTTTGTTCACGAAGTGCAGTATCTTCGTTCCAAAGGGCTTGCGCTCGGGGGAAGTTTGGAAAATGCGGTAGTATTGGATGATAAAAAAGTCCTCAATCCCGAGGGGCTCCGTTTCGGGGATGAATTCGTCCGTCATAAAATTCTCGATGCAATCGGGGATATGTCATTGATCGGCATGAACTTTATCGGCAACTATGAAGCGTTCGCGGGGAGCCATGATCTCAACCATAAATTGACATTGGAACTTCTCAAAGATCCTGCCAATTATGAGATCGTCGAACTAGCAACTGCAGAGTCCAAAGAGTTGGCAAAAGCGTATGCATGACGCCCTTGTCATTGCACTAAGCTCCCCCATCCTTGTCGGTATTTACAAAGAGGGTACTCTCGTCGAAGAGATACGTTCCGAGGGGATGAGCTCGGATGTGTTGGCAGAGATTTTTGAATCATTGTTGAAACGTTATACGTTTGAACATTTTATATACGCCAAAGGGCCGGGAAGTTTTATGGGGATCAAGGTCACCTATTTATTCCTCAAAACCCTCAGTATTACGAAAAAAATTCCCCTTTTAGCAACGGATGCGTTCTTTTTTAACCAAAATAGCCCCATCAAAGCAGTAGGAAAGCTCTATTTTGTTAAAAATAGCTTTAAGATTGAGTTAGAACCGATACTCTCTCCTGAGATTATCGCCTTTGAACTCCCAAAAACTATCGATTTAGAAAAATTTGATTCGGACAATTTCCCCTATTATGGGATTGATGCCGTAGGATAAGGAAGCCGTTTGTTTGTTAGTGTACCTGCAACAAGTGCAAATTTAGGACCGGGATTTGACTCATTGGGTCTTGCCGTCGATTTACGTAACCAAGTCGAATTGGTACCGTCACGATTTTTTGCTGTTTCTATCAAAGGGGAGGGGGAAAATAATCCCCGCCTCAAAGGGAACAATCTGTTCGTCTCTATTTTCAACGAACATTATCGTCGTCTCACCCAAAAGCGCCAAAATTTCAAATTTACCTTTTACAACCAAATCCCGATGTCACGGGGTTTGGGGAGCTCTTCTGCCGTTATCGTTAGCGCCATCAGCTGTGCGCATGAAGCTGCAGGGGTGAAAGTTTCCAAACGCCGTATCCTCAATCATGCGTTGGTGTATGAATCTCATCCCGACAACATTACACCTGCGGTCATGGGTGGATTTAATTCGGCGATGGTGGAGAAACAAAAAGTGTTCTCCCAGCAAAAACATCTCCCAGACTACCTCAAAGCGGTCGTCGTTATCCCCAACAAACCGATCTCAACAGCTAAATCACGCACGACCCTCCCTAAATCGTACAGTAAAGAGAACGCCGTTTTCAACCTCTCTCATACGGCGGTGACGGTTGGAGCCTTTTTTAATGAGGATTGGGAGATGCTCCGTCTTGCAACCCAAGATCGGTTCCATCAAAAAGTGCGGATGAAAATGTTGCCCGAACTCTTTGCCGTTCAGAAAATGGCGTACGATAACGGGGCGCTGATGTCAACCCTCTCAGGTAGCGGCTCGACCTTCTTTAACATGGTGTATGACCAAGATGCTCAGATGCTTGCCGATAAATTTAAATCTGAATTCACCGATTTTGAGATCAAAATTTTGGGGTTTGACAACGACGGTTTAGTTGTCGAACGATAACTAAGAAAGTATTGGATATAATGGCGCAAAAGTTACATCAGCCTATCCGCATGTGCGTGGTATGTCGTGAGCGCTTTGCTCAAGTAGCACTTTTACGCCTTCAATGTCGTAGTGGGGTCTTAGAACCTTATGCGAATGCAGGGAGAAGTTTTTATATGTGTCGATCATGTGTTGACCATAAGAAAACTCCGGGTCAGTTGTCCCGTCACTGTAAAAGCGGCGCTAGCGTAGAGCTGATGAATCGGTTAAAGGAGATCATCGTTAATGATGGATAAAGTTAGAGTTCATGAAATTGCCAAGGAACTTGGTATCAATTCGAAAGAGGTAGTAGACAAAGCAGCTGCGATGGGGCTAAATGTGAAAACTGCCTCAAGTTCGGTTTCGATCGAAGAAGCTGAGCAAATCATGAACTACATCATGAGCGGGGCGTCTACTGAAGCCTCAGCGCCCAAGTCTTCCCCAAAAACTGCCCCTGTTGAAGTGGCGGCTGTTGCCACTGCTGTTGTAGAAGAGAGTGTCCAAACTCCGGTTGCAATTGTAGAAGCAAAAGAAGAGAATTCGGTAGAAGCTCCAGTTGAGCTAGAAGTCCCTAAGCGTTCAGGACTAAAAATCGTTAAGAAAAAACGTCCTCAAGAAGAAGAGTTCGTTGCTCCGGTTCGTCATGAAAATACCCATGTTTCTAGTTACGGAAAACTCAGTGAGCAAGCTCAACGTGAATTGGAAGCTAAACGAGCGAAAAAAACACAAAATAGCAGTTCACCGGTACAGAAAAAAGATCAAGGGGTTCGCCTTGATATTTTCGGCGGCGGAATTTCTGATGTCTCTATGGACTATGAGCAAGATCAAGTCGTTTTGATGGACTTCAACGATTTAGGTGCTAATTTGCCACCGGAAGAAGAGCAAAAACCGAAAGAGAAAAAACCGATCGGTCGTAACGCGGGTAAAAAACAGGGTGCTAATCGTGGTAAACCGCGTCAAGTATCTCGTGAAGCACGTAAACGTTATGTTAAAGACTCAAAAGAAGACGAAGTTATCACTCACGTTGAAATCGCTGAAGATGTTCGTGTCTATGAGTTTGCCGAAAAAGTAGGTCAGACTATCTCTGCGGTTATTAAAGTCCTTTTTGACCTCGGAATGATGGTGACTAAAAATGACTTCCTCGGAAAAGATGAGATTGAAATCTTGGCGAGTGAGTTCGGTGTTGAAGTAACCACTATCGATCCGAAAGATGCCTTTAATCTTGAGACTGCATACGATGAAGAGCACGAAGACAGTGAGGGTGCCGTTGAGCGTCCTCCGGTTATCACGATCATGGGTCACGTTGATCATGGTAAAACCTCTCTCCTTGATGCAATCCGTAATGCAAAAGTAGCTCACGGCGAAGCGGGTGGAATCACTCAGCACATCGGTGCCTATTCAGTAGAGCAAAAAGGTAAATTGATCACGTTCTTGGATACTCCGGGGCATGAAGCGTTTAGTGCGATGCGTTCACGCGGTGCACAACTTACCGATATTATCGTTATCGTTGTTGCGGCGGATGATGGGGTTAAACCTCAAACTCGTGAGTCAGTGCAACACGCTAAAGATGCAAAAGTTCCGGTTATCGTTGCGGTGAACAAAATGGACAAACCGGGTGCTAATCCCGATATGGTTAAAGCACAAATGGCAGAACTCGGACTTAACCCTACTGAGTGGGGCGGAGATGTCGAGTTCGTCGGCGTATCGGCTAAAGCAATGACAGGAATCGATGAGCTTTTAGAAGCGATCTTGCTCCAATCGGAAGTAATGGAACTCAAAGCAAACCCTGATGTTATGGCAAAAGCGGTTGTCGTTGAGTCTACATTGGAAAAAGGTCGTGGACCGGTTGCTACCGTTATCGTTCAAAACGGAACCTTGCGCGTCGGTGATAACATCGTGTGCGGTGGTGCTTATGGACGTGTTCGTGCACTCATTAGTGATCGTAAAGCACAGCTTCAACAGATCGGACCGAGTCAAACCGCTGTTGTTGTCGGTTTGAGTGATGTTCCGCCATCAGGTGAAGTGATGATGGTGATGGAGAGTGATCGTGAAGCGCGTGAAGTAGCACAAAAACGTGCTGAGTATGATCGTCACCGTGAGCTCTCATTGAGTACCAAAGCGTCATTTGATGATTTGACCTCGTTGATCGCTGAGGGCCGTATTAAAGCCCTTAAAGTGGTTCTTAAAACCGACGTTCACGGATCTCTTGAAGCGATTAAATCGGCGCTTGCAGAGTTACGTAACGAAGAGGTAAAAGTTGAAGTAATCTCCAGCGGTGTTGGTGGAATTACCGAAAATGACATTGCCTTGGTCAACAACAGTGAAAACTGCGCCCTACTCGGATTTAACGTACGTCCTACGGGTAATGTTAATGCTATGGCAAAACAAATGGGTGTAGAGATTAAAACCTACTCTATCATTTATCAGTTGATCGACGATGTTAAATTGTTGCTCGGTGGTATGATGGCACCGCAATTTAGAGAAGAGAACACCGGACAAGCCGAAGTTCGTGATACATTCCCTATGCCTAAAGGTGCAGGAACTATCGCAGGATGTGTGGTTGTTGACGGTAAACTCATACGTGGCGGAATGGTTCGCGTTATCCGTGAGGGTGTCGTTATCCATGAGGGTGATCTTACATCACTCCGACGTTTCAAAGACGATGTCAAAGAGGTTGGTAAAGGGATGGATTGTGGTGTTGTTCTCAACGGCTACACCGATGTCAAAGTGGGTGACGTTATCGAAACCTTCAAAAAAATCGAGACTAAAGTATCCCTGTGACTCCGGCACAAATAAAAATCAAGCGAACAGAATCAATTCTCAAAGAGTTGATTCCCGAAGCGATCAGCCAACTCTCCGATGCGCGTGTGCGTGAAGTGGATGTAATCGATGTCCATTGTTCCCGCGGACGAAGCGATGCAAAAGTCTATCTTGATCCTCATCACTACACTCCGCAAGAACAAGCTGTCTTTTTGAAACTGCTTGAAAAAGCGCGCCCGATTATCGAAGAGCATTGTATGAAAGATCAAGGGTGGTTTCGTAGCCCCCGTATGACTTTCGTGTTTGATGATACCCTCAAACGAAGTCAAAATATCGAGGCGTTGTTCGCCAAAATCGCCAAGGAGAAAAAAGATGAGTCTTGAATCTGACATCAAAAAAATGGTTGAATCTATCGGCTTGTCTCTCTACGATACTGCTGTACTTAATGAAAATGAGAACACAATTTTTCGTGTTAGTGTTACCGCGCCAGGTGGAGTAACGCTCAATCAATGTGCTGAACTCACCCATCTTATCAATCCATTATTAGACGTTACCTCTCCTGTAAGCGGTGAATACCGACTCGAAGTAAGCTCACCCGGTATTGAGCGTCGTCTCAAAACACTAGAGCACTTTATTCAATCAGTGGGTGAAAAAGTTGCTTTGAGTACCATTTCTAAAGAGAAATATGAGGGTGAAATGATCGGTGTCGAAAACGATGAGATCATTTTAATGACCAAAGAGAACGGTGAGCAAAAAATCCCTTTCCGCTCGATCAGCAAGGCTAAAACCTACTTCGAGTGGTAATGAAAACCACCGCACTTCATGCTATGAAACTCGCGCTCGAAGCAGCGTGGGAGTATCAACTTCTCACTTTCCCTAATCCTGCCGTCGGTGCAGCGTGTATTTCTTCGGATGGTTCAATCCTCTCTCTCGGTGTGCATAAAATCGCGGGTGGTCCCCACGCCGAAGTTTATGCACTGCGGGATGCCTATACGATTTTCTCAGGTGATAGCACTATTGAACTGAGCAATGATTCCCATGCTATACACGATTACCTCAGAACCCATCACAACGGCATTTTTAAAACGATTTCTATGGCGGTGACTCTAGAACCATGTGCTCATAGTGGAAAAACCCCATCCTGCGCATTACTCATCCGAGATCTGGGAGTTAAAGAGCTTTTTATCGCCTGCAAAGATCCCAACCCTGACGCGGCAGGCGGTGGCGAGATAGTGAGTGCCTCAGGTATCCAATGCACTTTTGGCATAATGGAATCCAAGGGGCAAAAACTATTAGAGCCGTTTATCCAGTGGCAAACCAACCCATTTGTATTTTTTAAATGGGCACAGCGACTTGACGGGACGATTGATAACGGAACGATCAGCTCAGAGAGCTCACGCGAGCATGTTCATGCTCTTCGTAACAAATGTGATTTGATCGTGATCGGGGGAAATACGGTGAGATCTGATCGCCCGACGCTCGATGCACGACTGGTCAACGGTAAAGCTCCTGATGTACTCATCTATACCCAGATGGGTGAATTTGATACCACCATCCCACTCTTTAATGTCCCTAACCGTAAAGTTTTTATCGCTTCCGATTTGGAGCGGATCAAAGAGTATCGACTGGTGATGATCGAAGGGGGTGCAGAGATGTTTAGAGCAACCCGTGATGTGAGTGATTGGTATCTAAGTTACATTGCACCCAAAATCGGCGGAGGATCGCAGAGTCTTGGAGTCATACAAGAGGATTTTGAGGTACTGCACGCTAAAATCACCGATAATATTATCCTTTGGATGAAAAAGAAGTAGGAATTTTTATGACCAAACAAGAAAAAATCGTCTCGATGTTCAACGATATCGCCCCAACGTATGACCGTGCCAATCGGGTACTTAGTATGGGTGTCGATACCTTTTGGCGTCGCAAAGCATGCGATTTGGCGTTTGGTTATTGCTCTACTAAAACTATCGATTCGATTGTCGATGTTGCGTGCGGTACGGGTGACATGATGGGATACTGGAAACGTCGTGCCGATAAAGCGGGCATCGCTGTGGCTGAAATCGTCGGGGTTGATCCTAGTGAGGGGATGGTCGGTGTCGGGCGCGAGAAATTTCCGACGATGTCATTTCACATTGCACCTGCAACCGAGCTTCCAAAACCAGAAACTTCTGCTGATATCATCAGTATCTCTTACGGCATCCGCAACGTCGTCGAACGCCAAGCGGGATTGCGCGAATTTAACCGTGTCTTAAAAGCGGGCGGATTGGTGGTTATCCTCGAATTTATGAAAAATGAAAATCCCTCTATGCTCGGAAAAGTACGTGATTGGTACATGAACAATGTCCTTCCACGTATCGGTGGTTTGATCTCCAACAACTACGAAGCGTACCGCTATCTCCCCGATTCTATCGAAGGCTTTTTAACGGTCGCCAAGATGAAAGCAGAACTCGAAGAGGCAGGATTTGAGATGCTTTATACCAAAAGCTTTTCGATGGATATCTCTACATTGATGATTGCCCGTAAAAAGTAATAGTGTGGCTTCTACTCTCAGTGTTAGTAGTCTTAACGAACAGATCAAGACCCTTTTAGAGACCTCTTTTGAATTTGTCAGCGTCGAGGGAGAACTTTCACGCGTCACCAAACACGGCAGTGGACACATCTACTTTACTCTCAAAGACAACGATTCCGCGATCAAATGTGTCATGTTCAAGGGCAACGCCGCACGCTTGAAATTCTCTCTCGAAGAGGGGGCGCATATCATCTTGCACGGGGCACTCAGCCTCTACAAACCGCGCGGCGAATATCAGATCAACGCATTCAGTGCCGAACCCTACGGTGCGGGGGCGTTAGCAGTCGCATTTGAGCAACTCAAACAAAAGTTAGAATCAAAAGGGTACTTCGACCCGACCCGTAAAAAAAACTTTCCTAAATTCCCCCAAACGATTGTTTTAGTCACCTCTGCGACGGGGGCGGCATTGCAAGATATGCAGCGCGTCGCCTCACATCGATGGCCGTTGGTCAAACTGATTGTATTGGATGTATTGGTTCAAGGCTCTAGTGCAGCGGGACAGATCGCTGATGCTTTGCGTTATGCCGATAAGCTGAATGCGGATGCGGTCGTTGTCGGACGGGGCGGTGGAAGCATCGAAGATTTATGGGTGTTTAATGAAGAGATTGTAGCCGATGCACTTTTTGCGATGAACACTCCCGTTATGTCGGCGGTAGGACATGAGATCGACTGGGTAATCAGCGACTACGTGTGCGATGTGCGCGCACCGACACCGAGTGCCGCGATGCAGATGCTTCTTCCCGATCAAAACGAGCTCTCTCAAAGTATCGATGAGATTCGTACCCGTGCATTTGGGATGATTACTCAACGTTTGGAGCGTAAACGTGAACAGCTCCTCTCGATGCAAGAGGCGTTTAAACGCCATGGAGTAGAACATCGTTTAGAGGTACAAAGCGAGCTGGTCAAAGAGCTGCGAGAGCGTTTAAATCGACAGATGACACAACGCTTAGATCAAAGTCGACGGGAGATTACTCCGTTGATGGAGCGATTAACGCAGAGCATCGAATCAACATTGCGCCAAAAGCAGTTTATGATTACACAGCTCACTGAAGGGTTTAATACCAATCATCCCAAAAATAAAAACAAAAGCGGATTTGCGCAGATTGCCCGCGAGGGGAAAGTTATCGATTTGGATGTGTTGAGCGTTGGGGATCGGTTTGAGGCTATGAACGAGCGGAGAATTGTCCGCTCGGAAGTAGTAGAGATCGTTTCGATTTAATCGTTATTGTAACGATACAGGCGGAAAGTACATGTGAGCCAAACTGGCTCCCTCTGCGGCGAACCGTTTGAAAAACTTATCCATTGGGTCTTCTTTGTTCCAAACCGGATCTTTTACTTTGCTCAGTGTTTCGACCCGTTTTTTTACATCGTATTCGACGCCGATGCTATCGACTAAGCCTACTTTTTGAGCTTGGGCGGCGGTGAAGATATGGGCATCCGCATACTCACTACTACGGTTTGCGTCAAGTTTTCGCGCACGTGCGACATCGGTGACAAACATCGTATAGGTGCCGTTGATCACTTTGTCGAGTTCAGCGCGTTCAACATCACTCCACTCACGATCAAATGTCCCCACTTGTTTATAGGTTCCGGCATGAACGGTTTGGGTTTTTACCCCCACTTTTTCCATGAGTCCTGAAACGTCGGCTCCTTGCATAATAAC
>NZ_JAFLKV010000142.1 GCF_019163035.1 Sulfuricurvum sp. | reverse complement strand
TCTGCGGATGGACTAAAACGATGTTAAACATTTAGAAAATAATCGTTTTGTTAGTGTGGACAAATATACGATCTTCCAATGCCAGCTTAAGGGCTTTTGATAGGACGATTTTCTCAACATCACGCCCTTGTCGCTGCATCTCTTCCCAACCGTGCGCGTGGTTGACATGGATAACGTCTTGAGCGATAATCGGACCTTCATCTAAATTGTTATTAACAAAATGAGCCGTCGCACCGATAATTTTTACACCGCGCTCATACGCTTGTTTATACGGATTGGCTCCGATAAATGCGGGAAGAAACGAGTGGTGAATGTTAATGATTTTATCCTCATACGCTTCGACGAAGCGGGGAGTCAATATCCGCATGTATTTTGCCAATACGATGTAATCGATCTCGCCGAGCGTGCCGAGCTGTTCCAATACACGACGTTCATGCTCATCACGATCACACCCCTCGTGCGAAACCGTATAAAATGGGATATTGAATTTTGAGACCAACGGTTCAAGTAAATCGTAATTGGAAACAACACCGACAATATGACAATCAAGTTCACCCGCTTCATAACGGATCAATATATCGCCTAATGCATGAGATTCTTTGGTCGCCATCAATACTACCCGTTTTTTACGCGGCGCAATCACTTCAAGATGGGCGTTACTCGGCAAAACCGCACGCAATTCGCTTAGGAGTGCTTCAGGGGCAATTTCACCGGCGACAACACTGCGCATAAAAAATTTATTGTGTGCTTTATCAACGAATTCGTTATTTGAAATAATATTGAGATTACGGTAAAAAAAGATACTTGATACTTTGTATACCAACCCTTTTTCATCATTACAATCGATCAATACACGGTAGTGTTCAGTCATTTATCCATCCTCATCTAAAAACGGTTTACGATTCTTTTATAGTTTCTAATCGATTATCAATCGTGGCAAGAAGATATTCAAAAAAGTTAAGTGTTAGGTCTACTTTAGCTTCGATTTGTTTGTTATTTGGGGACTGGAATCCTTCGAATAGAACCAATAAACGTTCCCGAATCCCCTCTAACATTCGTGCTTCATCGTCACGAACAACGTGAACTGTCTCTATGATTTTTTGAACGGCTTCAACTATCGGTGGAGCTATAATCACTCTCTCTTCTTTTAGAAGCGGCTTCTCTTCTCTTAGTACTTTTGTATTTTCCGCTAAATCTTGGGTAATGGATAACTCTTCAATTTCGGCTAACGTAGATAATATGACATCTTTTAATTCCATGCTTTCATTAACCACCTTTCAAATTGAATAAACTCAGCCTCTTCTTCCATATCGATGAAAAAAGTTTTCATTTCGTTATTGACACCTAAAAATTTTTTACGCATCCCCGAGAGTCGGCGAATAGCGATTTTTGCATCGGCATTCGTCGGCTCTTTTTTTAAAATTTCTTTGTAAATTTCAAGAGCATCTTCTTTGAGCCCTTGAAGCTCGTAGATATTGGCGAGGGTTAAAGTTTGCATTTGGCGGCAAAATTAGCGATGATGGAACCCATCTCGCTGGTAGAACAAACTTCTTTAGCACCAAATCCCGCGATATCTTTCGTACGATACCCCTCAGCAAGTGCTTGTTTAATACCGTAGTCGATACGATCCGCCGCTCTATGTTCATTTAGAGCAAAACGAAGCATCATTGATGCACTCGCAATGGTAGCAATCGGATTAGCGATCCCTTGCCCTGCAATGTCAGGAGCAGAGCCGTGAATCGGCTCATAGACACCGATTGCGGCACCAACTGAAGCAGAGGGGAGCAACCCGATAGAACCGGAGAGCATACTTGCCTCATCACTGAGAATATCACCGAAAATATTACCTGTGAGGATAACGTCAAATTGGCGTGGATCACGGATTAACTGCATAGCCGCATTATCGACATACATGTGGCTGAGCTCGACTTCAGGATATTCCTTTGCCACTTCTTCAACCACTTCGCGCCACAACTGACTTACGTCCAAAACATTAGCTTTATCGACCGAACATACCCGTTTTGAGCGATCCATCGCGATTTTAAACGCAACGTGAGCGATACGGATCACTTCATCACGGGTATAGACCATCGTGTTCCATCCGCGATTCTCATCTCTCCCTTTCGGTTCACCGAAATAGATTCCGCCGATCAACTCACGGACAACCATCAAATCGACCCCTTTGACGATTTCCGGTTTCAATGAGCTAGCATTAACGAGTTCGTCATAAACATTCGCAGGGCGTAGGTTAGCAAATACCCCAAGCTCTTTACGGAATCGGAGCAATCCGCTCTCAGGACGTTTTTCTCTCGGTAGGGTGTCCCATTTAACGCCACCGATAGCACCGAACAATACAGCATCACTTGAGAGTGAAATATCAATCGTCTCTTGTGGCAGAGGATCACCCACAGCATCGTAAGCACATCCACCCATAAGGGCTTCTTGGTAATTAAACTCTAAATTTTCGCACGCCGCTACCGCGTCTAAAACTTTAACCGCTTCATCCACGATCTCAGGACCGATTCCGTCCCCTTTAATGAGGGCTATTTTATAACTTTTCATCAATTATTTCTCCCGTGCTGCTATTTCAGTTTCTGCATAATTCATCAAACCGCCTGCGGCGATCAACTCCTGCATAAACGGTGGTATCGGGATAAAGTTATATACTTTTCCGTTTGTCGTGTTGGTGATAGTTCCCGCATCCATATCAACACTGACCGATTCACCCTCTTTGATCTCCAAACTCTCAGGAAGTTCGAAAATCGGCAATCCCATATTAAACGCGTTGCGGTAAAAAATACGGGCAAACGTCGGTGCGATAACAGCGGCAACACCCGCTGCTTTAAGTGCGATAGGGGCGTGTTCACGAGACGAACCGCATCCAAAATTTTCATCGGCAACAATGATGTCGCCCGGAGTCATTTTGCTCACAAACGTCGGATCAGCATCTTCCATAACGTGCTTAGCAAGCTCTTTGGGGTCTGAAGTGTTGAGATAACGGGCGGCGATAATAAGGTCGGTATCAATGTCTTTACCGAAATTCCAAACTTTACCTTCAATTTTCTGCATCGAAAAATCCTAATAGTTACGTAAAATTAGTGTGGATTATAGCCTATAAGAGTTGAAAGAGTTTTAAAACCCCGAAAAAGGGATTTAATAGTGATTAATATTAACGTTTCAATCCGTTGGTTGTTGCCAACATTTCATCACTGGTGGTAATGACTTTAGAGTTAGCATCGTACGCACGTTGCCCTGTAATCAGATCCGTAAGCTCAACAACCAATTGAACGTTGGAAAGTTCCACAAATCCTTGACGGATATTTCCAAGACCGTTATCTCCTGGAGTCCCCTCAACTGGCTGACCCGAACTGTCCGTTTCGACGAAAAGATTATCTCCCGTCGCATGTAAACCGGCAGGATTGATAAAACTAGTTAAGGAAATTTGTCCTACTTGCGTCGCTTGGGCTTGACCTGCTTGGGTAACACTGACGATACCGTCTGTTCCGATACTAATATTGGTTGCATCTTCAGGAACTACCACTTCGGGGATAACTGTATATCCGTCTGAGTTGACCAATGTTCCGTTTTGATCAACTTTGAACGAGCCGTTACGTGTATAAACTTCCGTACCATTTGGAAGCTGAAGTTTAAAAAATCCTCTTCCGGTGATCGCAAGGTCAAGCGTATTATCCGTCTGTTTTAAACTTCCCTCGGTAAAAATTTTATTTATCGCGGTAGGACGAACCCCTAGACCCACTTCAATACCTGTCGGTGATTTGGTTGTATCACTGGTAGAGGTTCCGGCATAGGTCATAACTTTATACATCAAGTCGGCAAATTCGGCACGGGATTTTTTGTATCCCATGGTGTTAACGTTGGCAATATTATTTGCGGTCGTATCAATTTGAGTTTGCATTGCCAGCATCCCGGTAGAGCTGGTGTAGAGTGATTGCATCATTGTGTTATCTCCTTAACTTATCGACGTGTAACTGCGAGTTTTTCAATCGCATCACGGTTTAGATCATTCATTTGTGAGTCCATCGCTTTTTGATACATCCCCACCAAACGGTTAGCTTCGACGAGGGCAATCATCTCATTCACCGCATTTACATTACTTTTTTCCACAAATCCTTGCATTACACTTCCACTATCTGCCTTAGCGATCAAAGGATCGGCAGCGTCAGGAACATAAAGATTTTCACCCTCTTTTGTAAGCATACGAATATTTTGCGGTTCTACGACTAAAAGCTTTTTATTCGCTACCATTTGAGTTGATCCAGGGACATTGGTAGAAACCTGACCGTTTTTATCGATGGTAATGACACTGTCTTGAGGATTAAAGACAATCGATGTTTTATCCGATGCAAGAACCTCATGTCCTTGTTTATTAACTAATTTTCCTTCGTCATTCATGGTGAAAGTACCATCACGACTCAAACGTGTTCCTTGAGGTGTTTTAACTGCAAAAAACTGTCCCTCTTTGGCTAGAGCTAAATCAAATGTATTATCGGTTCGTTGCAATGAACCTAAACTATGATCGGTATAGGCATCGGTAATTTGAGGAACTCGACTCATCGAACGATTAAAATACTGCGCTGCATCTTCGGTATTGTTCGCAATCGGAAGTTCACTTTGTGCCGTTTTATACAAACGTGCAAAATCACCCGTAATTAATTGATCTCGCTTGTATCCAGCAGTATTGGCATTGGCTAGGTTCGACGCAATCGTGTCCATACGATTAAACTGCGCTACCATTCCCCCTGTTGCCGCATAATATCCGGTCTGCATTTATCATCCTTGTGGAGTATTGAGGTTTAGTGAGCAACAAGTGTTCCAAAATATAAAGCAGTCATCCATAGAATTCAAAAAAAACTATTTAAGAAATATTTCGGTATAATCCACCTCTTTTTAAACCGTTAAGGGAGTCCTCCTCGTATGAGCGTCAAAGATCTAAATAAACATCTCGAAACCCTATTTACCGAACATAAATCCAAGAATTGTCTCACTTATGAAACAATCGTTGATCCTTTTGACAAGCAACCTACCCTTGCACAAGCAAAAAACATCCTTAAATTGGCACAAAAACATAAAATCTGCCTCTTTACCTCTTCCGAACACGCCAAGATGCTTAATCAACAAGAAGCGGCGGCAAAACGTGCTGCACAGCTGAAGTTTATTGAAGAGGCGAGCGGAGATGAGTTTGATATTCTCAAACAACATGAGCTCCTTGAGTGGTCACGCTCGGATTCTCCCGTACGTATGTATTTACGTGAAATGGGACAAATCCCCCTTCTAACCAAAGAAGAAGAGGTTGAAATCTCTAAACGTATGGAGATGGGTGAGGGAATCATCATCGATGCAATCTGCTCTGTTCCTTACCTAATCGATTTTATCCTTGACTATAAAGATCCGCTTATTAACCGCGAACGTCGCGTAAAAGAACTTTTCAAAAGTTTTGAAGAATCCGAAGAAGAAGAATCCGAAGATGACAGCGATGACGATGCTGATGAAGAAGAGACAAATGAAAAAGCCCCTTCGCTAAAAGATAAAAAACGGGTAGAAAAAGTCGTAACCTCTTTTAAAGCGCTTGAAAAAGCGAAAAAAGAGTGGGTCAAAGCAACTGAAAAAATGTTGGAAGAGTGCTCGATTGAAGAGATGGATGCCGATTACGTCCTCTTCTTCCTCAATGTCAGCTTCAAGAAAAAAATGTT
This sequence comes from Sulfuricurvum sp., assembly GCF_019163035.1. Lineage (GTDB taxonomy): Bacteria > Campylobacterota > Campylobacteria > Campylobacterales > Sulfurimonadaceae > Sulfuricurvum. The sequence goes on along the minus strand of NZ_JAFLKV010000142.1, from coordinate 15,304 downwards.
GAAAGAGGCATTGTTGGATCTCGGGCCAACCTCTAAACTTATCAATGAGCTTGTCCGTTCTATGGAAACCGCATTGCGCAGTGATGAGGGATTTGATCGCGAGTTGAAACGTCTTGAGTATAAGCTCCCTCTTTTCAACGATCAGCTTAAAAAGAATCACACGTTGATTTTGAACAAAATTTGCGATTTGACCAAAGAAGAGATTTCAACCAAAGTTCCTGAAGCAACGATGGTAAGCACCTATATGGAGATCAAAAAACTGATCCAAACCAAAGAGGCTTCCAAAGGTGGGTTCAACATGGAACCCGATAAACTTGCCGACATTTTGGAACAGATCAAACGGGGTAAAAATATTTCCGAAGTTTCTAAAACTCGTATGGCAAAATCGAACCTCCGTCTCGTTGTCTCCATCGCGAAACGTTATACCAACCGTGGTCTACCATTCCTCGATTTGATCCAAGAGGGAAATATCGGGTTGATGAAAGCGGTCGATAAATTCGAATACCAAAAAGGGTATAAATTTTCGACCTACGCGACATGGTGGATTCGTCAGGCGATCAGCCGCGCTATCGCAGACCAAGCACGTACGATCCGTATTCCGATCCATATGATCGAGACGATCAACCGTATTAATAAAATTATGCGTAAACATCTCCAAGAGCACGGAAAAGAGCCGGATGTCGAAACCATCGCGGAAGAAGTGGGCTTGTCGGTTGAGAAAGTTAAAAACGTCATCAAAATCACGAAAGAGCCTATCTCTCTCGAAGCCCCTATCGGGAATGAAGAGGACGGGCGTTTCGGTGATTTCATCGAAGATAAAATGTCCATCTCTCCAAGTGATGCCGTTTTGAAAGATGACCTCAAAGTGCAAATCGAAGGGGTTCTTGAGCAGCTCAATGAACGTGAAAAAGCGGTTATCAAAATGCGTTTTGGTATCATGGATGACGAAAGTGACCGTACTCTCGAAGAGATCGGAAAAGAGCTCAATGTTACCCGTGAGCGTGTTCGTCAAATCGAGAGCAGTGCGATCAAAAAACTCAAGCACCCTAAAGTGGGTCGCAAACTCAAAAACTATATCGAGGACTGATGACGTTTGATCAGCAGTGGATTGAGTACGATTTTAATCCGTTTATCCTTTTTAACTCTAGCGGAAAGATCGTATCACTCAACACCGAGGCACAATATCTCCTCGGTGCCATCGAAGCTTCGGCTATCTATAAAATAGCCACTACCTATGCTAGTTCATCCTTCGGTTTTAAAACCACTTTTTTAGAACTCGAATTCGGACGGTTCAAATTTTTCGGTATTACAGTCGGATATGAGGATGAAGAACAAATCGGAATCCGCCTCTATCAGCTCCCCTCGTTTCAGTTCACTGCTCAAAAACCAAACGGTCAGTTAGTCAACGTTTACACCCTCATCGATCTGTGTATCAGTTCCAACTCTATCGGATCTCAAACCAAATACACCAAAGAGCTCGATCCGACTATCCCTGAAATACGGTTGCAAACGGAGTGGTTTATCAAATTACTCAATAAAATCTATACCTCTATGGCAGGGAATGAAAAAATCGTTACCCGCCTCTTTTTCCGAGTAGGAGAGCATATCAAATTTGAAGGTGAGAAATATTCCATCTTCTCGATCGAAGTGTCAGCCGAAACAATCAATCGCAGATATCTCTCTGAAATCACCCACTTAGCCGAAGAGAATAACCTCTTCGTCGATTTAAAAGATCAAAAAGTTACGATTAATGTTCCGATGATTGTGAAATAAATAATTTTTTAGCAAGCAGATACCCGATAGGCATTCCTACCGCTAACCCGACCAAATAAGGGAGTATGGATAAGGCATGGCTATTTTTGAGGGCAATAAATCCTAAGATCAAAAAAGCATACGGGAGTAATCGGTAGAGCGAAACCATCGCCGAAGCATTTTGGGTTGTATTTTTGATAATATTACTCTTTTGACGCGCTTTTTCCTCTTTTATCATCGCTTTGATGTCGGTAATTTCCGCTTCACGCTCTTCTTCGTACAGATCATACGGATCATCCATCTCATCAATCGCATCTTTGAAATCGTCAATTTCGCTGTTTTCGATGCGGCTTTGAATCATGTTTCGATACGAATAGAGAGACCCTCCGATAATCAGCATCGAAGAGAGCATTGCGACTAAAAAACTAATCATACATTAGTCCTCGTCGTCATCGTCATCGACTTGTTTTCCCATGTTGTAGCGGGGATCTTTTGCTAACTTTTCAAACTCTTTGTATTGCTTACTGTAGGCTTTATAGACGTTTAAAATTGCGGCGGCGATACCGATGGCGACACCGATCCAAAGAAGCCATGAGATACCAGTGAGTTTTTTAAGTCCCAATCCTATCCCAACCCCGATCAGGATTGCAACCACCATCGAAATACCCAGTGATAGGGTTTCCGCCCCTTCAATGATCGGTTTTAAACGTGGTTTTTGTTCTTCTTGATTTTCTTCCACTACAGTTCTCCAAATATTTTGTTCGCCGCCGCAATCGTCTCTTCGATCATCGTATCGGTCGTAGCCGTACAAATAAATCCAGTCTCAAACTGTGAACACGCAAAATAAAACCCTGCATCCAACATTGCAGCATGGAATTTGGCAAAACGAGCCGTGTCACTTTTAAGTGCTTCGGCGAAATTGCTGACCGCTGTATCGCAAAAGAAAAATCCAAACATCGAGCCGCGAACATCCGTTTGCAATCCGATATTGTGCTTTTTAGCCGCATCCGCAAAACCGCTCATCAAACGCTTCGCTCGCTCTTCAAGAACACCGAATACTCTTGCATTGGTTTTAAGCTTGTTAATAGATGCAAGACCCGCCGCCATCGCCACAGGATTTCCGCTCAAGGTTCCCGCCTGATACACACCACCCTCAGGAGATAGATGTGCCATAATCTCGCGACGTCCACCGAACGCACCGACAGGCATACCGCCGCCGATCACTTTACCCAGCGTTACCAAATCGGGCTTGGTTCCCGTAATACTCTCTGCTCCATGCAAACAAGCACGGAAACCACTCATAACTTCGTCGAAAATGAGGAGTGCGCCGTACTCGTCACACACCGCTCTTAGCTCCGCGAGAAAATCTTTGGTCGCGGGAACTAGCCCCATATTTCCGGCAATCGGCTCGATGATGACACAGGCGATTCCTGGACTATCTTGGAAACATTTTTTGACGCTCTCGATATTGTTGTATTCAGCAAGCAAGGTGTGTTTGGTGAAATCCGCAGGTACCCCAGGAGAGCTAGGTGTTCCGAATGTCACGGCACCTGAACCCGCTTGAACGAGCAACGCATCGCTGTGACCGTGGTAGCATCCCGTGAATTTGACGATATCATCACGACTCGTAAATCCGCGAGCGAGGCGGATTGCACTCATCACCGCTTCGGTTCCGCTACTGACAAAACGGATTTTCTCTATTGAGTCATAGATAGAAATAATCAGTTCAGCAAGCTCTGACTCCGCTTCGGTCGGCGCACCAAAACTGAGACCGTGTTTGACCGCTTCGATCACCGCATTTTCAATCGACTCATCACGATGTCCGAAAATCAACGGTCCCCAGCTCTGGACATAATCGACGTAACGGTTCTCATCGATATCGACCAAGTATCCACCCTCTCCGCGTGCGATAAAACGGGGAATCCCGCCGACGCTTTTAAAGGCACGTACTGGGGAGTTTACACCGCCTGGGATAAGATTTTGGGCTTTTTCAAAGGCTGCTTGAGAGTGTTCAATGCTCATAAAATTTCCTGCTTAAATATTTTCGATATTATAGAGCGTAAATGCTTTGGAGTTGCCTATAAACCCAATGTACGGTAAAATTACGAAAAAACAAGGTTTTGAATGGAATTTAAGGTCGATGCCACCTGCGGCAAAGCACGAGCGTGTACCATCACCACGGCACATTCGACGATACAAACCCCTATATTTATGCCGGTGGGGACGGTAGGTTCGGTCAAAGGGCTTGATATGGCCGATATGACCGATCTTTTAGATACTCAAATTATTTTAGCCAATACCTACCATACCTATTTGCGTCCCGGGGATGAGACCATCGCAAAGCTCGGAGGATTACACGGATTTACCACCTATCCGAAGAGCTTATTAACCGACAGCGGCGGGTTTCAAGCATTCAGCCTCAGTGATATCTCCAAACCGACCGAATCGGGGATCGAATTTCGCTCACACATCGACGGAAGCAAACACTTTTTTACCCCTGAAAAAGTGATCGACATCCAAAACAATCTGAACAGTGATATCATGATGATCCTCGATGATCTCGTCGCCCTCCCCGCTACACAGGAGCGGATTAAAACCTCGATTCAGCGAACTACCCAGTGGGCGCAGCAATCGATCGACTACCACCGCAACAATCAGACTAAAGGGATCGGTCTCAACCAAAACATCTTTGCAATCATCCAAGGGGGGACAGACTTTAAGTTCCGTACCCAATCGGCTGAAGAGCTGTGCGCAATGGATTATGACGGATTTGCTATCGGGGGGCTCTCTGTCGGAGAAGCCAATAACCTCATGTACGATACCGTAGAGCACACGACACCGCTCATGCCGAGCGACAAGCCCCGCTATCTGATGGGGGTTGGAACGCCTGAGGATTTGGTCGAGAACATCGAGCGGGGAGTCGATATGTTCGACTGCGTTATGCCAACCCGCAATGCCCGTAACGGAACCCTCTTTACGACATTTGGGAAAGTCAATATCAAAGGGGCACGCTATAAATACGACTCTGAACCTATCGATCCTGCGTGTCAGTGCTACACCTGCCGTCGTTACAGCCGTGCCTATCTAAACCATTTGTTTCGTTCTAAAGAGTTGACCTATTTTCGTCTCGCATCGCTTCATAACCTCCATTATTACCTCTGGTTGGTACGTCAAGCACGTGAAGCGATCTTAGCTGGGAAATTTGTTGAATTCAAAAAAGAGTTTTATTCAAAACGCGAAAAATAAAGTCGTTAATTCGACTTTTGTAAAATATCTACACCTATCTCTTTCAATCTTAAATATCCTAAGAAAAAAACGATCAAAGGTATCAAGAAGAAAAGAGATAATAGCCCTATCGTATCACCCCAACTTATTCCCGCATCTTTTGCAGCTATCATCGTAATTGCAATAAACATATAAAACATAATGGTAAGACCAATGGTAAATTTATTTACTATAAACGCAGAAATAAATGGGATTTTAAATAGATACCAAGCCACGATATATACTATCAAAAACTTTATCAGCCCTTCTGTCGGAGCATCTGTAGGAGCATTCAAACTACTATAAGCAACGATAACCTGCAATGTATATAAAAACCAAAAAAACTTACGGTTCATTTGCTTTCCTTGACAGAATTAAAATATAAAATAATGTAGCATAATGATATATAAAAAGCAATAATTAAAAGAACACTGGAAGCTAAACAATACCCTTTTAATGAGTTCTTTTAGTATAGATTGTAGGATATAATTCGTTGATAAATTCTATATGTTCACTATAAGAAAATCTAACATAAATTAAAAGGATTTTTATGCACGTCGCCAATCCTATAATGACCCTTGGGGTCAATATTGACCATATCGCCGTCCTACGTGAAGCCCGTAAAATCAACGATCCCGATCCCCTCATGGCTCTTAGTATCTGTGCCCAAAGTGGTGCCGATCAGATCACGATTCACTTGAGAGAAGATCGCCGCCATATCCACGATGAGGATGCTCATCGTATTATTGCGTCGTCTCCTCTCCCCGTCAATCTGGAGTGTGCTATTGAGCCTAGTATCATTGATATCGTGTGTGCTTTACGTCCCCACCGTGCTACTTTAGTCCCCGAGAAACGGGAAGAAGTGACCACAGAGGGTGGGTTGGACGTTTTAGGAAAGTATGATTTAATATCAACTGCTATTAAAAAATTGCACCAACACGAAATCGAAGTTTCCCTCTTTGTCGATCCGACACTTGAGGCAATCGAGGCAAGTGAACGACTAGGTGCAGAGTGGGTGGAGCTTCATACCGGAAGCTACGCGAACCTCTATGCCATGCGCCACAGCGCCCTTCCCCATTCCCATCACGCTATTGAAGAGTTAAAACTTAGCCGAAACGAATTAACAGAGCGTTTAGAAAACGCTTATGGCACTATCGTGGATGCGGCAAATTATGCCCGTTCGCTCGGACTCAAAGTTGCCGCAGGTCACGGTCTGAATTATCAAAATGTTGCCTCTATCGTGATGATCGATACCATCGAAGAACTCAACATCGGTCAAAGTATTATTGCCCGCTCCGTATTTACCGGATTAGCAAGTGCGGTATCGGATATGAAAACATTATGCCAGCGCTAAAACGCCTCGCGATCAGCGTTGGAGACCTCAATGGTGTAGGATTTGAAATCATCCTAAAAGCCCATAATGTGATCAAACACCTCTGCGCTCCACTCTATTGCATTAACTACACGATGGCACATCAAGCGGCGAACTTATTGCATAGACAAATACCTAATGATTTTCAAATATTCAACGTTTCGGGTGAATTTACCATTGAAGCGGGGAAAGTATCCGCGCAAAGCGGTCAATACAGCTATGATTCTTTTATCGCCGCCGTAGAGCTTGCCAAGAACCATCATGTTGATGGTATTGTTACCCTCCCGATCCATAAAGAGGCATGGATGATGGCCGGTATTCATTATGTGGGACATACGGACGCATTGCGCGATATTTTTCAAAGTGATGCGATTATGATGCTCGGATGCGAGAAACTCTATGTCCCCCTCTACACCGAACATATCCCGCTTCGCGAAGTAGCCTCTCATATCCAGAGTGATAAATTAACCTCATTTTTACTCCAACTCTACGCCACAACTTCGCATAAACCCATCGCCGTACTGGGGCTTAATCCCCACGCTGGAGATCATGGAGTACTGGGTGACGAAGAGCGATTTATCGAATCTGCCATAGAGAGTGCCAATCATCATCTCGGAAAAGAGGTTTTCATAGGACCTATCGTCCCCGATATCGCTTTTACTCCCTACTTTCGTGAGCGTTACTCGATGATAGCCGCCATGTATCACGATCAAGGATTAGCTCCCCTCAAAGCACTCTATTTTGAGGAGGGAATCAATGTCTCTTTGGGACTGCCGATCATCCGAACCTCTGTCGATCATGGAACAGCCTTTGATATCGCGTACCAAAACAAAGCATCTATTCTAAGCTATAAAAATGCCCTCTCAGCGGCTTTGAAATTTATTGATTCTAAAAAAGAATCGTAATGAACCCCCGAATAATTTCAGACATTGTTTCCCTCCTGGATGAAATCATTCCAAGACATCTTTATGCCCTCGATTTTTCAACCGAACACTATAAATCTCTCCTTTCATGCCTCATGGTCAACACCAATGAAACTCTCTTTGATGACAAAAAAAGTGCTATTCGCAAAGCGATAATCAAACATTTTTCGAAAAGTTATCAAGAGATTGAATTGCAGGTTACTTTTGCCTCCTTTGCCCTCAAAAAGAAGTATATCGACCCTAAGAAATCAGAAGAATATGATCGAATGCTTCATAAAAACAACTCCATATTAATCGATATATATGAGCGAAAATCCGATTTTTCCCCTCTCCCGTATTTGGTCTCAATCCCAGAAAAAACACGAAGACCGATATTTGAGAACTTTCTTACTGTAGAGAATAATCTTGATAATGCACGTCAAACAATACGACGGCAGACGGAACTAATATTCGATCTGGATGTTAAAGATATTCTTTTTTTTATCCGTGGTCGTATAACAATACGCCACTACACTCCCCCTCAAAAATTTCCTGACGGAGTAGATAAACGATTTGGCGGTGAATCGGTAGAAGATATGGAAGCGATGTATAACGCCTATTTTCCAGAAGGTGCATGGGAACATGTCGAGCCCTTTCTTGGAGAGGTGCTCGAAGAGAAACTAAATTTTGGGGTGATCGATAATCAAACGTTTACCCGAACCTTTATCCCCGTGTTTCGCTCCATGATCGAAATTCTCTTGCTTGAAATAATACAAATCGAAGATAGAGCAAAAATAGAAGGATTTACCGGTTACGTGTTACGGCAGCTATTTCACGATATCTTTATCTATACCGCGAAAAATCTTTTGCAATTTATCGAAAATCGTGACAAAAATGCAGAAATGTTCATCAAATATTTTTCGGATGAAGTCATTATCGACACCAATGGAAACAAAATTAAAAAATACGCTATTGTAGATACAAAGCAACAAAAATGGAATTTCAGCGCTATCCTCTCGATTATGATGCAGTATAAACAAGTTAAACAAAAAATACTTACGCAGAAAGAGACGATAAAAATTTCTGAAAAAGAGCTAATCCAATGTCAAAATGAGTTGGTTGAAGAAAAAAAGTCTAAGGATGCAACTACCGATTCATTAGCCGATTTACAAGAGACTATTAGTGAAAATGAAGCAGCAATAGAGAGGGTTAAACTCAAAACGGGAGAGACACCCGAAGAGGAACTTTCGTTAAAATCACAAGTAAATAGACTTAATTATCATCAAATAGAACTTTTTGATATGAAAAAAAAGATTACCACGCAGATTGAAGTTATTAAAAATAAAATTGCTAATAAAATCAGCGAACTTACCCGCCGTCAACGAAAACTTGATAACGAAAAAAAAACATTACAAAGTTATATGGAGCAAATGGCTACGATCTTAGAAAACTACGAAATGGTTTCGGAAGCACTCGCTACCGTCCTTACAAAACGCTAATACCTCTTAAGAGAGGCGGTTACGATAATCCTCATAGCCGAATTCATGGACGATTTTGAGTTCACCCTCTTTTGTCCAAATTGCGAGGGATGGGAGCTTGATCCCGTTGAACGTCGTATTTTTCACAAACGTGTAATGGATCTGATCTTCGAATATAATCTTATCCCCTACTTTGAGCGGTTCATCGAATGAGTAATCACCCATAATATCCCCCGCCAAACAGGTATTGCCACCGAAACGGTAAGTATAGGTCTTCTCTCCCACCTCTCCTGAGCCTCGAATCATTGCACGGTACGGCATTGCAAGAGTATCTGGCATATGTGCTTCAGCAGAGGTATCAAGAATCGCGATATCCATACCGTTGTGAACAATATCAAGTACCGATGCGACCAGCGGTCCTGTCTGCCATCCAATCGCTTCACCGGGTTCGAGATAGACGGTAATATCGTTATGTCGCGCTTTAAATCCTTTGATAACCTCAATCAAACGTTCCACATCGTAGTCAACACGGGTGATATGGTGCCCTCCTCCGAAATTAACGTATTTTAGTCCATCAATGTAAGAGCCGAACTTTGATTCAAACGCTTCAAGTACCCCCTCCAACGCATCGACGTTTTGTTCGCAAAGGGCGTGAAAGTTCAGCCCGTCGAGTTTGCTCACAATGCTCTCATCGAAATTAGCTAGCGTCGTCCCCAAACGGCTGTAAAGACCGCACGGGTTATAGAGATCGACAGGGCTAGAGGAATATTCGGGATTGACACGGAGTGATACGGAGATATTCGGATTGATTGATTTAACTCGATCATAATAGCGGTCAAACTGCGAAGGAGAGTTAAATACGATATCATCGCTGATACGGGCAATCTCGTCTATATCTTCGTCTTTGAACGCCGGAGAGTAGGTATGAACCTCTTTGTTCATCTTCTCACGAGCAAGTTTCGCCTCATGCAATCCGCTCGCCGTACATCCATGGAGGTATTGACTCACCATCGGAAAAGTCGACCACATCGCAAACCCTTTGAGTGCGAGGATGATTTTGGCCCCCGATTCTCTCTGTACTCGTTCCATCAGTTGAAGGTTTTTTTCTAAAAGAGCCTCTTCGCAAATATAACACGGTGTGTGGGGCAGAAGAGAGAAATCGATAGCGCGCATGGATAGTCCTAAAGGAGAGTTTTAATGATGTGATTGTAGCATAGAGTGATTTCTTCATGATTAGAATATATTTTAATATCCTCTTCACACCATAGTCGATATAATTTATCAATTATGATTTATTCAAAATTCTGATTACATACTATTACTAACTAAAAGTAAGGATTATTGTGGAATATATTGAATTTTTAGGAATCAGCGGTACCAAATCTACCTCTCATGGAACAACCTGCTTACGAGTTTCAAAACATAGTGTCATTGATGCCGGAAATTTGATTCAAGGAATGGGTATACATATTTACGATATTGAACATATTTTTATCACCCATTCTCATCTAGATCATATCATAGATATCCCTTTTGTAGCTGATCTTTTTGTTATCAGACAAACTAAACCTCTTAAAATTTACGGTCTTAAAAATACTCTCGATGATTTACGCCAATTTATTTTTAATCACCGTATTTGGCCTGATTTTGAACAAATAAATCTCCTAAATCATAATGATAAAACGATCCAATTTATTGAAATTAGTCCAGATGAACCCTACCAAATAGATGGAGTTACCCTTACCCCTTTTAAAACCAACCATACCGATGGAAGCTGCGGATATATGATTGAGCATAATGCCAATGGAGTTTTGTTCACATCGGACACCTATAAATGTAACAAGATATGGGAGATAATAGATGAGAATCCTCATATTCATTCCCTTATAGTCGATGTTTCATTTCCATCACGATATCAGCAGTTAGCAAATGACAGTAAGCATTTAACCCCACAAATCCTTTCCGAAGAATTACTGAAGTGCACACGCCAAGATTTTCGTATTTTTCCGATACACATGAAACCGTTACTCGAAAACAGCATCATAGAAGAACTCACCTCATTGGGAATTTTAGAGCGAGGCGGTCATGTTTTAGAGAGTTTTGAATGTCTCCCCTATGATCCTTCAGAGAAAAAGCCAAATTTTTTCCAACAAGGGGGTCATTCCGTAATCTCTCAAATTATCGCTATTGGAGCCGCCCTATCCTCGGAAAAAAATATCGATACACTGTTAGAAATGATTATCAGTCAAACGAAGCTTCTAACCCATGCAGATGGGGGGACCCTCTATCTTTACAATTCTCAGAAGAAACAGCTGGAATTCAAAGTAATTCAAAACGATTCCATGGGTATCAAGATGGGGGGAACATCAGGGGAGATCGAATGGAGCCCGCTTAATCTTTATGATGCAGAGGGAAATAAAAACAATCACATGGTTGCCGTAGTTTGTGCACTGGATCAGATCATTGTTAACATCCCAGATGTACACAAATCGACCAGTTACGATTTTAGCGGTACCATTGCTTTCGATAAAAATACGGGGTATCGTTCTGAATCGATGCTGGTATTACCTCTAAAAGATCATGAAGACAATCTGATCGCGGTTCTTCAGCTCATCAATAAAAAAGAGGGGGATGGCTCTATCATCGCTTTTGATCACAATGATGAAGAGATTGTTGTCTCATTGGGTTCGCAAGCCGCCGTTGCCCTAACCAAACAAAAACTTATCAACGATTTGGAACTTTTACTCGAATCATTTTTAAATACCATCAACGTTGCAATTGAAGAAAAATCTCCTTATACGGCCGGTCACATCGATAAAATGGTCGATCTATCCATGAGTCTTGCACGTGCTATCTCTGAAGATAAAGAATATTTTCCTCTTGTCTCCTACAACGAAGATCAAATCAAAGAGCTAAAGTTTTCAGCCCTAATGCATGATATAGGAAAAATAACGATTCCAGAATATGTCATCGATAAATCAACGAAACTTGAAACCATATATGATCGCATAGAGAACGTTAAACTTAAATATGAAATTCTAAAGCGTGATGCTCATATCGAATATATAAGCAAAAAGTGTAGTACAGATAATGCATCTGAACTAAATCGGGTTGAATTAGATTATCAAGCGCTTCTCAATACATTGGATAGTGAATTAGCATTTCTATGCGAGATCAATGAGGGTGCTGAGTTTATCAGCAATGAAAAAATTGATAAAGTTCGGCAAATCGGAGAACGGACGATTATTTTAAATGATATCGAGCAATCTCTTTTAAATGCGGATGAAATTGAAAATCTTTGTGTTCAAAAAGGGACACTCACAGAAAAACAACGTCACATCATTAACAATCATGCAGCCGTCAGCCATCGAATGCTCAATCAGCTCCCGTTTCCACGTAAACTTGCACGTATTGCTGAAATTGCATCAGGCCATCATGAAAAAATAAATGGCAAGGGGTATCCACTGGGACTTAAAGGGGATGAACTGAGTTTTGAAGCACGTATTTTGGCTATTGCTGATATCTTTGAAGCCCTTTCAGCTTCAGATAGACCTTATAAAAAAGCCAAAAAACTTTCAGAAGTGATGAAAATTCTCTATTTTATGGCAAAAGATGGCGATATTGACACCGATATTGTTCGATTCTTTTATGAAAGTGGTCTTTATCTCCGTTATGCCAAAGAATCTCTAAAAGTAGAAAATATTGATGAGGTAACACTCGATTTTACTAATTTATAACCAAAGGAATAGCATGAACCGATTTCGATCTATTGCCTGTATCAGTGCCTTACTCTTTTCATTACAAGCCCATGCTCTAACGCAAAGCGAACAAGACTCTTACCTAGAAGCCAAAAAACTATACGCTTCCAAATCCTTCAGTGATTCATACACCATTTTATCCTCTCTCTATCTCAATGCGTTGGATAATCCTGAACTCAACTATTATTTAGGAAAATCTGCCTTTGAAGTAGGTGAGTTTACAATGGCACTTGCCGCGTTTGAACGGATATCAATGCTTGATCCGAATAATGTTAGAAATTCTTTGGAACTTGCCCGTACCCAATATCATGTAGGTTTATACTCCGAATCCGAAGAGGGATTTAGAAATATTTTACAGAATCCGGCTCTTCCTGAAAACGTTCGTTTAAATATTGAATATTACTTGGGTGCTATCGCTAAAAAAGAAGAGCGCAGCTTTTTCTTTATCTCAGCCAAAGCAGGATTTCTATACGACTCCAATGTCAATTACGGCTCTGCAAATGATACCTATACCCTTCCTGGATTTGGGACATTCACATCTTCAGACCCTCGAAGTGACTTGGCGCATGAAGAGAGCCTTAATTTTACTCACCTCTACGACTTCGGTGCTCAAGGTGGAGCCATGGTGCGCAATCAGGCCAGTATTTATAACCGAAGCTATTTCGATGAGCACGATTACAACATCGTAGCACTCTCCTATAATCCGGCATTGGTTTACAACGACCAAAAATCTTCATACGAGTTAATTGGTGGGATTGATAGATTGAAGCTAAGCGGAGAAAATTACTATACTGCCTACTCCCTCCAGCCTAAATGGATGTACAGCTATATGCCATCACTACGACAAACGGTTGCTCTTAAACTTGGTCGTAAAAACTATATTCAATCAACAGATAGCGCGTTAGATAGCCGAAGTGCAGAAGCTAATGGTGCTTTAGAATATTACCTATCACCATCGAGCTCATTGCGAGGCGATCTTGTAGCTTCACGTCAAATCAGAAACAATGGGGATAGAATCGATGTCAATTACAATGAAATCAGTACCAATATCCTCTATACCAACCAGTTCGTTCCGACTACTATTCTACAAGCAAATGTTAATTTTAAAAAACGCTCGTATGATGATTACAGTACGCTTTTCCAGTCGTATCGAACCGATAAAACCTCATATGGGTCTCTCAATCTGATTCAGCGTTTGTCCAATGCCATCTCATTAGAAATCATGGGAAATTATAACCGTACTCATTCGACCCTTTCCGTGTACAGTTTCGATAAATACACGCTCTCCATGAGCTTATCCGCACGATTTTAGGAGACACAATGAATATGTTTATCAGATTACTTCTCTTTGTTACCCTTGGGTTCTCTCTTTTGGAAGCCTCAGTCGGCAAAATCACCGCTTTAAGCGGAAAAGCTACTCTCGAACGCGGCAGCAGTACAATACCCGTCACCCTCGGTTCCTCATTAGAAGCCAAAGACAGCATTATCACAACCAACGATGCCAAAGTACAGCTGACCTTTAACGATAACACCATTATCACCGTTGGTAAAAAAAGTAAGTTTTCGATTGAAGAATACCTCTTTGATGCCACTACCGAATCGACGGCTAAATTCAATATGGTCAACGGTACCATCCGTGCCATGAGCGGTAAAATCGGTAAAATAGCCCCCGATCGATTTGCCGTCAAAACAAAAACTGCTACCATCGGGATTCGGGGTACCGATTTTATTATCCAAACCTCTCCTACCGGGGAAAGTCAGTTTTTTTGTATGCAAGGTGCTATTACCATACAATCCAGTGATGGTGCAGGAATGATTCTTATTCCTGCCGGTTCTTATATAACGATATCTCCATCGGGGAGCATAAGCGAAGTAAAAGAATTTACCCCTGCTGAAGTCAACACCCTTTTGCAGAATGGTTTAAGTGCCACAACGGTTCATACCAATGAAGAGACTACTAAAATTGACCTTGATTCAGTTGTTGAATTCGTAGCACAAACTTCATCTGAACCACAAGGCGAAAGTTTAAACATTCAAAATCTCATAACAGAGGTGGGATACACCCTTACAACAGAGAATCTGAGTAATCCAACTGACATGACTCCGAAAATTTTTACCGGATTTACAACCTTTTTAGATCGACCGCAGGGTGTGGGAAGTGTTGGTTCCGGGGGTGGAACACTTACTCTTACCTCTATCCCATCATCTCAGAGTGTAACGGGAACTATCGATCTACCGTCGGTATATAAAATCATTCATCTTGGTTCAATTAACAGCTACAATACTGTCGATACATTTGATGTCAAACTCGCTTCTATAGAAATGTCAGGCGTAGAGACACCGCTCATATCACCTGCACATCTTTGGACTACATCTGAACCCGAACAAAATGACTATTTGTCATGGGGAGAGTGGGCAATAAACCCAGATCCTATGATAGATTCTGCAGATCGTATTGTTCACGGATTTTGGGTAGCAGGAGTTCAAACCCCCTCTAGTATCATTAACGGTTTTCGTTATGATTCAGTCAGTATGACCTATTCAGGCAATGTTATCGGTGAAGTACAAACTGTTAATGCCGATGGAACCTATATCTCATCAGCACCGATTAGCGGCGGAACGATCAATATGTCTGTTAATTTTGGTGCAGACTCTTTTAACGCTGATATTCAAGCCAATGAATACAGATTAGGCTTCTCGGGTGAAATATTTACCAATAAATTGAATGGATCGCTCGATACGTTTTCAAATGTTTCTGAATCTTTTTTCAATTCCACA